>NZ_JBFPKG010000129.1:0-4333 GCF_040948665.1 Paraburkholderia sp. BR14320 | reverse complement strand
CGGCCTCACAGTGCTTTAAAAAGGTTGATGCGCGTTGAAATTGCACAATGCGAAAGATTTAGCGACGGTGGGCGCTCAAATCGTGGAAGGTCGATTCCGGGCGGGGGTATTTCCGCATCCTGCTAAGGCTGCCATCGACAACACCCTGAACATCATTCTCATCGCGATTAGCCGAGAAACGCCAGGTATGACCTATCAGCGCGAGTGGCACGCTGGCAATGGCGTGGCATCTTTCCATCTCGCAGTCGCTCACGTGATTCACCGCCAGTGCCTCACTGCGTCGCGCATGTAGATAACCAAGACGGAGGCACAGCAAAAATGTCCATGAAAGCATCGGATAGCCGACTAGACAGAACCAAAACCAGATCGGATTGGTTGATCTGCCTTGCGGCCAAAGAACAAGTGTTAGTGCGGCACCAAAACAAAGGAGGACGACTAGAAGCGCAGTCCAAACCAGTTTTGATAGTTGTGGAGGCGCCGGTACAGCCATCCGCGGCGGTACGCGAGCGAAATCGATTGGCATTCGTTTATCTGACTGTCGCACCATCCGAAAGGGCAATGAGGACGCTTCCGCACTGAGTCTTGTCTCCATCTCGTGAAAGCGGTGTGCCACCATCCTTGATGCTGCTGCTTCCCTCCACGATTGTGTTGTCGCCGTGAATTGGACAGGAGACGAGATCTCCGACGCGGGCCGCGCGGCGCCCCTTGACTTTGATTCGATCCGAGCCGGTTAGGATTTTTCCTCCGTGACTCGTGCTGTCGCCTTCGTATGCTAATTTTTTCATTCAGTTCATCTGCACAATTAGATGTAGTCAAAAAATTTGTCGCGCCGTCCTAATGCAAATCGAAATCAGAAGGCAAGGCCTGGTTTATTCCATCAAAGACCCCTTCTTGGAAAAGCTTTTGTACCTCGAAGCTCGACACTCCCTATCAAAAATAACCTGTCCATTCTTTAACACGTACAACCGTCCCCATCAAACCGAAGTACAACTTATGTATACACCGTATTTGCAAACCACGCATGCTGCTCTCCCAGATGCCGGAAATTGCGAATATTTTATTAGGGGGAGCGTCTATTTCTGGATACACAAACACATGGCTCTTTTCCATACTTATATTTCACGCATCATTCACTTGGACGATAATTAATTTTTTTGCACTATCATACAGATGATAAGTATATCGATCCCGAGAAAATGCCCTCTGCCTGAGCAGATTCAAAAAATGAAGTCACTTTATTATATCGATCCAGACCATCAGCGTAGCTATTCTGTGCGCATTCACAATCTCTGTGCCACCCGAACGTCCTAGTTATCGATGCCGTCTACCGTGGCGAGTGTTGTTATCCCTCTGAATGCTCGAGGGCTGAACTGCTGATACGTCCCGTCGTCGCATGTATGGTTGGAAATCGTCTTTCCATCCCTTTTAACATAAATTCCATTCGGAAATCCTTGATATAGCACATATTGATAGTGGCCAGAGTTGAATTTTAGATGCGTAAATTCACACTCCCCTCACGGATATCACTCAACGAAAACCATTTTCGAGGAGGAAATGGATTTTTCGGGAATTCTATTTCCATTTTATCTGCCTTTCCAAAACGATACTGCACATACCCGTTGTCAGGCGAGACATTTCCTGACGCGCAGATCGACATTATCTTTCCATTGGTTTGACAACTGAAATAAACCTCCTCTTGAGGATAACAAAGCGTAACCTCGTCAGCCCTCACACCAATACCAAACAAAATTAATCCAGCAACGAAGATTCTCTTTACAAACCTGATCAGATTGCAATCCGTAATCAATTGAAATCTCCTTTTCTCCATATTTCATTGAGATTGGCAACACGCTCCGCGTAACTATAGAGATAGATTTTGATAATCCGGTCGACAGTTTTCGAAATCCATTCTCTTTACTGAAATGTCCGCGCGTCCAAACTGTCTCAGGCGTCGTTTGACGTGATCGCAACACAAAGAGCAAGCAGTTTCACCGGTGCTGGGTGCAACCAACAGCACAGCCGGATTTGCCAGGATTTTTCTTATTTGGAAGCCATAAGACTGTCGTCGCCTCAATGAAATCATTTGTAGCCCCATTCGACAAGCTGACGTCTTACCGCTGATGCGTTCCTATATTTGTAAGTTACCCGTTTCCCTTCACGGGTGCCGTCGAAACCAACGCCGAAACGTTTTGTCAGTACGCTGTCCTCTTTCAACTTCGTCAATAAGCCGCCGGCCTTTTCGATCTGTTCGTCGTAGACAAATACCTGATAGATGCTTCCGCCAGTTCCGATGGACGGACTGTCAGCAGCCCATGTCACTATGATGAAAAGCTTCTTCGGCCTTCTTCCACTCACAAACACGCTTTTGATTTCCGGGCTGACTCCGCCCTCTGCTTCATACAGATCGACCGGAATACGCCCTGTTTCCGTAGTACCTGTTAGATATGCTCGTACTCCGTCTCCGTCCTGGCTCGGCGCCGCACAGAACTCTATAGTCGTTCCATCGCCCAAAAAGGAGATGTGGTAGCTCTTTTGTTCGATCGCACTTGATATACTCGGACAGAAAAAAGTTAGACACAAACTCAGAATGAACGCGTGCACAAACGTTGCTGAAACGAAGCTTCTCATCGACTAATCTCACTGAAAATTCCGTTGTCCCATATGATATGGAAGTTGTTTTTTCGCGCGCGGTAGCTGTCCGTGTGAAGATTTATAATTTTTGTTATCCGATCGACTACGTCATCGGTGTGCCCCATGTCAGCTATCTCTGGCAGATGGCTGGAAATCCAGAAGTAGATTGCTGAACGCACCGCGTATCTCATTTCCGATATCAAATCAGGGTTAGCAATGAAATCAACGTCGTCGCGCGCCCACAAAGTCGGATAAAAACTCTGGAAGCCAGCATAATTGGCTCTTCCGGTAAGTTGCTTGAGTCCTCTGCCTCTGAACCGCCAACCGTCACCACTCGCGATGGAACCATTTCCAATTTTGTTCGCGTAGGCACGGTTTGCTATTTCTTCTGGCTGAGCCAAGTGCGACGCAGTTCTTCCATACAACTCAGCTTCGTCCGGATGTGCTGAGAAATATGAAAACTTTTGTGACAATACGTACGACCGATAGTTGAGATTCTCCGAAGTGTTAAGAGCGGTGCCTGCCTCTTGCCGGATTTGGGCAAAGAAGTGTGACAGCCGGAGTGGAGAACCAAGCTTGTAGTCCTCCAAGCGGGGATTGAGTTCATCCGCCACAATCTGCAACTGATCGGTCGATGCTTCTGTAAAGATGCGCTTAAGCATTTCAACGGTGACCTGGCCAGGGACACGAAGAAAATTCCCCACCAACCCAATCGGATGAATATGAAACACATTCGACGCAGGGAAGTCAGCCAGCCCGGCCTTGACCGCATCCCACCAGACCAGCTTCTCAATCCGCCTCTGTTCCTCGACATGCTCCGGCTTCGGCCCCGTGCGCTGCTCAATGGCAGCAATCAACTGCTTCCACTTGTCCGGATTCGCCCACTCGCTCTCGTGCTGAATAATCAGCCTCGACATGCGCAGCGCCGTCCATGGGTCGCTCGATGCGTTACGCAGGTCATCGGCCGCCTGCGCGCGGTCACCGGCCAGCTTCAGCGCCTGGTAAATCGATGTCATCAGCGGACTGAGCTTGCCCAGAGAACCCACGTCCGGCACGTCTGCACCGATCGAATAGTCGACAAACCCGTTCGTCGTCGCGAACAACGTATGCGTCGGATCATGCGCGTCGTCCAGCGTCTTGAAGTCCACCCATTTCTGGGCAAACTCCCGCGTTACCGTCCCGCCCGCAAAGCTCTGTTCCCGCACCCAGCCATCAATCGGCTGATGACGGACATCCGCGCTGTCAATCTTCCACCAGCGCCGCTTGTCGCCATCGCTCCCAGCCACTGTCTCGATGTACTGACGATCCGCACTTCCCTTCGCAAGCGCACCTAGTGGAAAGACTTCGATTACACCAGTCTGTGGGGCTTGAGCCCCTTCCTCATCGTGCCGCTTGTACAAGGTCGTCCCACTATCGATCCGCTGAATCGTTGGCTCGCTGGGAAGGACCAACTGCTGCCACGCACTGACATGAGCGCCGTTCTGCCTGATCCAGGCACGCCCGGCGTCGATGAATGACTTGACGCTGTCGTCACAAAAGACTTCGATGTGCACCATCCGGTTGCCGGAAGTCTGCTGGGACACTCAGTCCAAAATACGCCTCGAACGTCGGACCGATCTGACCCGTGCTGGGATTGGCCGAGCTGCCTTGGCGTTGACCTGTCGATCGGGCTCCGGCGTTCCCCGAGCGTTGCCGGGCCCAG
>NZ_JBFPKG010000128.1:0-4370 GCF_040948665.1 Paraburkholderia sp. BR14320 | reverse complement strand
AGCTTCCTTATTGCGACAGTACCCTCGCCGGCGCGCTCATCCATGAACTGCTTTTCGAGTCGTCGATGAGCTTGACCGGGCTCGACGTGAGTTAGATTTTCGGCTTGTTGGCGTTTTCACCTTCGGGCTTTGCAGCCGGATCGACCCACTGAAACATGTACGGACCGTTGCGCATGTTGAGCGAAGCAAAGGGTGCGCCGTTCTGACCAACGAGATGGATGAACTGTCGCCATCACGAAGCCAGCGGCACATCCGCGGGCGCGCTCCTGCACACGAATGCAGACCACTATAGCTTTCAGTTTATGGCGTTTGCTCCCGGACGCCGCGTCCTTACGCTGGCGATCGCCTCGCCTGCCCAAACAGCCGCGGATCCAGCGTAAAGGGCTCGCTGCTGATGACCCTGACGCTTGCCATCTCCGGATGCATCGGGTTAGCAGCAAATTGAAATCACTCGGACAGACAACCGACAGTACCCGCATCGCCAGCTGCTCGCCCGCCTCGAGCCATTGCGGATCTGTCGCAATAAGGCGGTCTGCTATGCTGACGGGCCTTAATGCGTGACGTGATCGATGGCCGGGAAGCTGAGTTCGGGTGTGGGAAAAGTACTCAAACGCTTGCATTACCCGCTGGACGTGATGTTGCTGTGCGTGATGTTGCTGTGCGTTCGGTGGTACGTGGCCTATCCGCTGAGTCTGCGTCATCTCGAACAGATGATGGCCGAGCGTGGGATTGCGGTCGATCATTCGACCGTTCATCGTTGGGCACTCAAACTGTTGCCGGTCCTGGAGAAGGCGTTTCGACGGCACAAACGGACGGTCGGCAGGAGCTGGAGGATGGACGAGAGTGTGTCACGAACACAAGCGAAAGCTTGTGGTGCTGTACGGAAGATGGGAGTAGGCTTCCCGAATCTGGCTTGCCGGAGCAGGCTTCAAACCGCCCGGTGCTGCTGCGTTCAAAAGGCGTGGTGGTGGGCGACCGTGGAAAAGTCATCCATGAGGATGGCAGGTATGTGTTGAGAAGATGAGCGAAAGCAAACCGTTCGATGATGCGTCGTTAATTCGTTAAAGCGCTGTCAAAACTGGAGTCATTTCGTCGCTCCAGGATCAGTCAGGACGAGAGCTGCTTACGGACCTGGTGGCAGCCGGCGGAGAGGCGGCATGAGCTCAATACAGGCTTCGGTATGGAACGTGAGAACCTTGTTGCGGATGTGAGGGAAATGACAAGCCAACACCATGAGGAAGAATACCAATACCGCAACGAGGGGCGGAGCTGCCCGTAGTAGTGCTGAAGCCTTGTAATGAGGGTGGAGCGAAGGGTCAGCGTTATCCGGTTGAAGAAGGTCACCAACCCGCTTGTCGGGGAGGAGTGACATGACATCAACGAAACCTTATGACATTGCTAAGCGAACGATCTGGGATGCGTACCAGCGAGTGAAGGCCAACCGGGGTGCTGCCGGCATCGATGATGAAACCATCGCGATGTAGCAGGATCTGTCGAAGAATCTGTACAAGCTGTGGAACGGGATGTCGTCGGGGTCGTACTTCCCGCCACCGGTCAGGCAAGTGGAGATTCCCAAGGCAACGGGCGGTATTCGTAAGCTGGACGCGCCCACGGTGACAGCTCGTGTGGCGCAAACTGCAGTCAAGCTCCTCATTGAATCGATTCTTGAGCCGCTATTCCATGCGGATTCGTATGGTTACCGGCCCGGGAAATCGGCCAGGCAGGCGGTCGCCATCACCCGACAAAGGTGCTGGAAGTACGATTGGCTGGTAGAGTTTGATATCAAGGCGGCCTTTGATCAAATCGATCACGGCCTCTTGCTAAAAGCGGTACGCAAGCACATCAAAGAGAACTGGATCCTGATGTACATCGAGCGGTGGCTGACTGCGCCATTCGAAACTGCACAGGGTACCCGCTTGCCGCGGGATCGCGGTACCCCGCAAGGGGGAGTGGTCAGTCCGATCTTGATGAATCTGTTCATGCACTATGTGTTTGATTTCTGGAAGCAGCGTTACTTCCCGCAATGTCCCTTTGCGCGCTATGCCAATGACGCGGTAGTCCATTGCCGCAGCTAGGAGCAGGCGCAAGAGCTGATGCATGCCATTGCCTCGCGGCTGGCGGAATGTGGGTTGACGATGCATCCTGAGAAGTCAAAGATCGTGCATTGCAAGGACAGAAGTCGCACCCAAACCTACAGGTCGAGGTGAACGAGGAGAAGAGCCGCACCGTGGATCTGAGATGCAAGGAGAGCTTCGGCTTTCTGCTCGGCGCTTTTCATGCGCGAGAGCCTGCCCATCGTTGGTTCTCAATCGGTTCAGTCCGACGCCCCAACCATTTACCCCGCGATATTTGCGAAGGCCATCCTGACGGCCCTCACATCGTCGAACTATGAAAACAAGAATCCTGCTTATTGCCTGGTTGGCGGCGCCTCTTGCGTTCGGATTGTCTGCCGTGCTCGCGACGCCTGCCGAAGCCGCGGCCGTCCAGTGGCACAGCGCTGTCGTCCACATCACCACCGAAGGGCAGGACGTTAAAGACGTGCTGCGCGGTTTCGCCGCTGGACAAGGTATTCCTGCGACCATTTCCGGCGACGTGCACGGCACCGTGAGCGGCAGCTTCGACATGCCGCCGCAGCGTTTTCTCGACACACTGGCGTCTAGCTTCGGTTTCGTGTGGTTTTGGGACGGAAAGGTGCTGTCGATCAGCGACATGAACACCGTTACGCGGCGCGTGATCAAGCTCGATCACGCAAGCGTCGCCGATCTGCGAGCGACGCTCACGCAACTGGGCGTCGAAAATTCGCGCTTCCCGATCAATTATGACGAGAGCCAGAGCACCGGGCTCGTGAGCGGCCCGCAAGCGTATGTGCAGCTCGTGTCCGAAATCGCGCGCCGGCTCGACGACAGGGCGGCACAGAGCTCCGGCTCGATGATCCGCGTGTTCCCGCTGCGCCATGCGTGGGCTGGGCAGCACAATGTCCAGATCGACGGTAAGACGGTGACCGTGTCCGGCGTCGCGGATTTGCTGTCGGCCATGTACCACCGGCGGGAGCGCAACGGTGCGGACAGTTACGAGCAGGTGGCCAGCGGCACGGCAAACGACCCGACAATGCGTCGCCTGCAACCGACGCCAGACGTCACCGGCAGCACCGACGGTGGCGGACACGAAAGCGGTGTGAATCCCCCGTTGCCGGCCGGCAACGGGGCGAGCGGCGGCGTTGAGCCGGGCCTCGGAGGGTTGCTGAACGGTCTGGCTGCCGGCGGCAGCCCGGGCATGCAGTCGACTGGTTCGTCCAATGTCGGCGACGGGGCCGCCCGCGGCGATACGTCGGCGAGCAGCAGCCAGACGCTGCCCGTGATCGAAGCCGATCCGCGCACGAACTCGGTCTTGATCCGGGATGTGCCGCAACGTCTCGCACAGTACCAGAGTCTGATCGACACACTGGATGTGCGGCCGCGCCTGATTGAGATCGAGGCACATATCATCTCGATCGAGGACAACGCGCTTGAGCAGCTCGGCGTGGACTGGCGCGCGCAGAATAGCCACATTGATATTCAGGCGGGCAACGGCACGACGCAGCAGAACGGTTACAATGCCAACATTGATCCGCCCGTTGGCCCACAGCCGCTTTGGGACGGTGCAGGCGGGCCGTTCACGGCCGTGCTCGGTAACGCCGGCCGTTATCTGCTGGCACGCGTGAACGCGCTGCACCAGACCAATCTCGCCAAAGTCGACGCGAGCCCGAAAGTCGCCACGCTCAACAATGTCGAGGCCGTGATGGACCACAAGACGCGTTTTTTCGTGCGCGTCGCGGGCTACACATCGGCGGACATGTACAGTGTGTCGAGCGGCGTGTCGCTGCGAGTGCTGCCGCTCGTCGTGGAAGAAAACGGCAGGACGGATATCAAGCTGAACGTTCATATCGAGGACGGCGATATCACGTCCGGGCGGGTCGGCGACATTCCGATGATCACCACCAGCACGATCAATACCGAGTCGTTCGTCAGACAGGGCGAGAGTCTGCTGATTGCCGGCTATCGGGTCGATAAGTCTACGAATGGCGAGACCAGTGTGCCGGTTCTTTCGAGGATCCCGCTCATCGGCGCACTGTTCCGCAATCGCGACGACGAGCACGATCATATGGAGCGGCTCTTTCTGCTGTCACCTCGCGTCATCGAGTTCTAGTGTTCCGTCCCAGAAATAACTACTGAGCCGCCCCGGGTTTTCCGGAGACCGTTTTGCTGGTTCTGTTGCAGTAAGGGTGTCGGGACGAGAAATGTCGATATGATAAGTATTGCTTATGACACAAGGGAGTAAAACTGCTGGGAAGCAGACGACGGGTCTTTGCCCGCACATTTCATCTGTCCTTT
>NZ_JBFPKG010000127.1:0-4385 GCF_040948665.1 Paraburkholderia sp. BR14320 | reverse complement strand
TGCACGGCCGCCGCCCGGAACTCCGGCGTGTACGCCTGTTTTGGTACCTTGAACATCTCTTCTTTCCTTCCTTTGGGTCGAGTTTACACACGACCTGCTGGAAGGCGAAATTTCAGGGGAAGCTCAGGTACCTCGCCGCTCCGTACGCTGACCTTGATGAGTAAGGGCCCACCACGGCGCTGCTACATGCTGCGCGAAGTGCTCAACGCGTTGCGCTGGATTATGAGAGCGGGTGAGCGTCGCGTTTGTTACCCAATAGCTGAGGGAGGTGGTCTCCCAGCAGACGCAGCGCAGCGCTGAACCCAGGCAAGCTGCTTCGGGGCTATGTCAATGACCTGCGTTCGATCATCCGGGTTGCGCAGGAACACCGCCGTCAACACAGCGCGGTCATTCTCGACGCGCGCACCTCAGTCGAGCTGCCATACTGGCCCGCACGGCGGTTGATACCGTGGGCAGTCGCTTGCCGTGCACGTGGGGCTGGCCAACCAGCAGGAGCGCGCCCCGGTCGGCAAGCTGGCGCATCGGGTTCTGCAGGCCGCCGGTCGGACTGCCTTTCGACGACCGGAGGTGCACAGACGAAGAACCTGCGCACGCTACACTCGACGAAGGCATTGACCTCTAAGTCGTCAAGCCGCCGCAGGCGAAAAGGCGCTCCGTGTATTTTTGGCGCCGCTGGTCAAACGCAGCTTTGACTGGCTCAACCGCTTCCGCAGAGAGCGGCAGACGCTACAGAGCGATGGCGCGAGGCCCTCGCTGGTTGCGTTTCGTCGTATTCTCCGTGCTTGTGCTCATCTACGTTGCAGCCTTTGACAAAGGGGCATAACACAACCTAGCTGCGCCCCCCCCTATTTACCAGCCGTGCGGGGCAGATGAACCCCCGAGAGAACCCGACGAATAGCGTGCGGGGAAGGTCGGAACACTACACTCCCGAGTGCGGCAACAGTATCTCTTCGATGATTGATCCATGTTAAGCCCGCTGTTGACCGATACGCCTATATTGAACACGCAATCATGGCGTGCGCGTTTGCAGCTGCTTCCAACCGGATAATTGCGGATCACTTTATCGCGTCAGGAAATCCGTCACGCGAGGAAAATCCGTGACACCATTCAATCCGTAGGGCGCGAACTTACGTTTGCGCTGCGAACGCATGTGTTCTTCTGCGAAGTTCTGCAACGAGCCGGCCTTTCTGCAACGAGCCGGCCTTTCTGCAACGAGCCGGCCTTGCCGTACCGTCGCATAAAACCGGCGGTCGACATGGTTCCTCGAGGGGAGTGTCGGGGAGCCGAAAATCTCCGGACAATTCAGTAAATCGACTCAATCACCGGCCGCCGACGGCCTCGCTCACAAGGGGAACATCATGTCAGCCAAACGCGTTGCTTTCGTTACTGGCGGCATGGGCGGTCTCGTAGCCGCCATTAGCCGACGTCTCCACGATGCAGGCACGGTGGTCGCCCTCTCGCATTCCGAGCACAAGGATCACGTTGCCACGTGGCTCGTCCATGAACGGGATGTAGGTCGCCGTTTCGTTGCGTTCGAGGTCGACGTCTCCAGCTTCGATTCGTGTGCGCATTGCGCGGAGCGCGTGCTCACCGAGTTCGGTATGGTGGACATTCTTGTGAATAACGCGGGCATTACGCGCGATTCAAGCTTTGCAAGAATGACCAAGGAAGATTGGGATAAGGTCTTACGCACCAATCTCGATTCCATGTTCAACCTGACGAAGCCATTTCTCGGTGGAATGGTCAAGCAGGGATTCGGGCGGATCGTGAATATCGGCTCAGTGAACGGTGCGCGCGGTGCATTCGGGCAAACCAACTACGCCGCAGCAAAAGCGGGCATTCACGGTTTCACCATGTCGCTCGCACTGGAGACGGCGCGATACGGCGTTACCGTCACAACACGGTGTCGCCCGGTTATCTCGCCACGACCATGACTGCGGCGATTCCCAAGGACGTAATGGATACACGAATTCTTCCTCAGATTCCGGTCGGCAGACTCGGTCAACCGGACGAAGTCGCGGCCGTGGTGGCATTTCTCTGTTCCGATGAAGCCGGCTTTGCCACGGGCACCGATTTCTCCGTCAACGGTGGTATGCACATGCGATGAAAAGCGACAGTCTAGCGTCAGACAACTTTCGGTTTTGTCTGGCGCAGTCTGCGCGGGGCATTCACTTCAACGACAATTGTCCATAAGAAACGCATGGCGTAGCGGATGGGACACGATGCGCCAATTGCAAGACAGCGACAATCCAACACCGCCGCCGGGCCAAGGTTCGCGAAGGACTGAATGTTTCCGATAAGCTAAGCGATGTAAATTGTCGTAACTTTGAGGGTTCGTCGCTGACGAGCCAGCCTTCTACCCGAACCAGCGCAGAGGGACCGCTTCCGAGAATGGCAAACCCGCGTCACGCGGGCCGAGGTAATTGCAGGGCTGAGCCCCTATGGTCGTAAATTTTACGATTGTGCATCCCTAGCCCAGGCATTATCGTCAGCAGGCCGGTTTTCTCGCCAACGGGCACACCAACAAAAAAACGAGTCGTACACGTTATTGTCTTTCCATTTTTGGAGCGTTTTTTGACGCCATCCCAAAAAGGACGACGATACAATCCCATCCGGCATGCGGGGCCCATTCAACGTAGGAATTTAAACGCGTCGTTTTGATAGAAAATTGGGAAACATACAAAGATGGTTGCAAACTTTTATGGCGCATCGATTCAGCTCGTCTGTCAAAATCCATATCTGGCAAAGGCAATTGTATCGATGGGGGCAACGACGGGCTGAAAGGACCACACCGGAGTGAATTTATGAGCGCGACGACTGCGGTGCAGACTGATAAGCAACGTTCCTTCGTGCGGTTCATCACGAGGAGCTACGCGCAGTTGGTTTTCGTCGCCTTCGCTCTTGTTCCGGCCTATCTGATTGGCTACCTGTATTTCTTTCAAAACCCGGGTCTCAAGTTCGAAAACTACCCATTTCATGAAATTGCGATCACAGGGGCGACGTTTGTGGGTCTTTTTGTCGCCTACTTGGCGTGGCAATGCTATCGATCCTCCGGCGAGCCGTTGCTGCGATGGATGACGCTAGGCTTCCTCGGATCTGTATTGATCTGTGCGCTCCATGGCGCATTCACCAGATCCGCTCATCAAAACATTTGGCTATTCCTGTTGTATGGTCCGGCGTCGCGTCTAACGATGTCGATTCTGTTGTTGATTGGGCTTCTGTCGTATCAAAGGCCGTCTGATCCCGCTGAGCGCCGCGCCGGAGCCAAGTACTTGCTAAGTTGGGCCGCAATATTCCTCGTAGTGGACGTTCTGGTTGCGCTTCTTGCCCATTCTACAGTTGCTGGCGTTGTCATTCTGCGGGTCATGGACACTGCGGCGCTCGGGTTTTCGACGCTCGGCGTCGTTATCCTGATACTGCGTCGGCCTCGGTCCCCGCTGATGCTGGTCTGTGGCATCTCCGTCATGTCCTTCGCTCTGTCGTCGGTGGCTTTTCTTCTGAGCAGCCCATGGAACCACATGTGGTGGCTTGCTCACGTCATTTTCGCCAGCGGCCTCTTCCTTCTCAGCTATGGCGTGGCGCAGGCCTTTTTGACGACACGTTCATTTGCGACGATCCATAGTCGCGAGGAGTTGAACGCGCGACTCGCCCAAGAAATGGATCGCGCCAAAAACGCTCTGAAGGAAGTTCACCGCGAGAACCAGAAGCTGGCGCACCTCGCGGCGACCGATCCATTGACCGGAGCTGCGAATCGGCGTCATTTCATTGCGTGTGTAGAAACGGAGGTCGTTCGCGCACAGAGAGACGGCACTCCATTCTCACTTCTCGCGCTCGATCTCGACAACTTTAAATGGGTCAACGACGCTTACGGACATCAGGTCGGCGACACAGTGCTCCAGGGATTCGTGCGAGTATGCCGCGACGCGATTCGGCCCTACGACGGCGTAGCACGCGTGGGCGGCGAAGAGTTCATGGTGCTGCTGACCCGCACATCGCTGGATGCAGCACTCGCAATCGGCGAGCGCATTCGCGCGACAATTGCCAGCACGACTTTCGCCGGTGAACTTGGGTGCAAGGTATCGATAACTGTCAGTATCGGCATCTCGCAGTTCGGCAGGGATGGTCGCACGATTGACGCACTACTTCGGTCAGCAGACGAGCGGCTTTACCACGCGAAAAGTCAGGGTCGCAACCGAGTGGCGATTGTTTAGCGGACCGAACCCGGCAGATGTACGCAAGCGCAACGCGACTGACGCGGTGAACCGCCCCGGGTTTTCCGGAGACCGTTTTGCTTGCGTCATGCCACAGTGACAGACTCAGCGAGATTTGCATAGTAAGCGGCTTCTGCCTCGGCAGGTGGAATGTTGCCGATGGGGCCGAAGAGC
>NZ_JBFPKG010000126.1:0-4737 GCF_040948665.1 Paraburkholderia sp. BR14320 | reverse complement strand
GGCCTCAAAACGCTTAAAGGGACGGTGAATTCGCATTGAATCTGCACAATGCGAAAAATCTTGCGACGAGAGTCGCGTAATTGGAGCGGGGCCTCTTCAACTCGGGTGTACTTCAGCAGCCTGCTAGAGGCGTTCCCACGCTTTCCAGCTGAGTTCACAAAACGACAAAAGAACCGTTACAAAATTGTTACTTGGCGGCTAGGGACAGGGGTCGGGTACCTCTTTTGCGCCAACGTATAGTTCTTGGCCGATGACTGAAAACCTAACTGAATTCATTAGTATGGTTTTCGAAAGAGAAGGTGCCGGGCGATGGATTTTTTTGAACTGTCCGGGCGCACTAAATAAATCGCAAAATGCGGATTTCGCGACGATTCGATTTTGAGCTTTGAATAAAGAGATCAGCGCGAGCAAGGGGCGGAGACTTACACATCATCGCCAGCGAAACACCTGTTCACTTCCACCGCGCTTCCTGATTCAGTGCGCAACTCGCGATTTGCAAGTCAAAAAAGAGCTTTGCTTGGACCTTCTCAGCGCCCAGTTTTTTGGAGGTTCATGGTTATGTGGTCGACCTCACAAAACGCGGCAAGTCGCGGGCCAGACGCTGTCATTTTCCGGAAGGTTCCCTGCTACGCTCACCATTGCCGTTGATTCGCCAGAGAGCGAACGTAGCCGTCGCGCGACGTCTGCGAATTTGCCGCGCGGGTAACACGCAATAAAGATGGCGACGAATAGTACTGAAGATAGTTACACGTTGCGGGAGATCACATTCATGTTTCATCAACACGCGCCGAGTCGCGCGGCGTTGCGTGCGTGCGCGCCGCTCGGAAACCCGAGTCGCCGTGCGCTGCTGCGTGGCGTATCGGCGGCGGCGTTAGCCGGCATTTCTTTTCCGCTATATGCGCAGCACGCAAGCGTGGGACTCGTCACGCCGCCTATTCGTCTCGACGACTACTGGGTGATCAATCAAAGCGGCCAGAAGCAGCTGCTGACCGACCTGTTGCATCGGAAAGTGACTGCGTTGCAGACGATTTACACAGGATGCAGTTCAGTTTGTCCTTTGCAGGGTGCGCTGTTCAGCACCGTTCAGCAACGGATATCGCAGTTGCAGCATCGCTATCCCGTTCAGTTGGTGTCGATCGGAATCGATCCGCTTTCCGACTCGCCGCCTGCGTTGCACGCATGGCTCAAGCGCTTCCAGGCCGGACCCGAATGGTGGGCGGCCACGCCGACGTTGCAGGACGTCGACCGGATGCGCACCGCGCTTTCGGGCAGCACCTTGCCACTCGGCAACATTGCCGATCACTCGACCCAAATCTACTGCTTCGACGCTAACGCAATGTTGCGCTGGCGAAGCGATGACCTGCCCCGCGCGGATCAAGTTTGCGAGGTACTGGGCGCATTAGGGCGTGTGTAACCTATTGGACTGAGAACATGTCACAAAAAAAATCGCTTAGGTTGAGGTCGCAGTTATTCGACAGGTGGGTGAAAGCATTGCTGCTAATTGCATTCTTGCCGGTGCTTTCAATCTTCTCCACGACTGCGCACGCGCAGACATCGAGCACAATCACCGTTAACGGCACCAGCTTGTGCGCCGATGTGAACGCCGAATCGACAACGCCTGGCGCCTCGGTCATCCAGTGGACCTGCAATGGGCAGAACAACGAGCTTTGGACATTGACCCAGAACAACGGGCTTTATCAGTTCGTCAACGTCAACAGTAATCTGTGCCTCGATATCTACGGTGTAAGCACGGACGCCGGCGCTGGAGCGGACCAGTGGACCTGCAATGGCCAGCCGAATCAAAGCTTTCAACTCATACCGCAAGGTGGCGGCTTTGCAATCGTCGCGTCGCAGAGCAACTTGTGTCTGGCGGTTGCGAGTCTCACGGCACAGGGCTCGCAGATCACGCAGCAGCCCTGCAGCGGCGCCCCGCTGCAGACGTGGCAGATCAGCGGCATGACCGCGAAAACATTGCCGGCGAAGTGGACTACACCCTATAACCTGTCGATCGTGCCGGCTGCTGCGGCGAATCTTCCCGATGGAACGGTGGTAGTGTGGTCCGCTGACAAGAAGCTGGACTTTACGGCTGGCGAAGTCACCCCCGGCAACACGTACACCGCAATCTTCAACCCGACTACCGGTACCAGCAAACAGGTGTACGTGACGAATACCGGCCACGATATGTTCTGTCCGGGCATCGTCAATCTTCCGGATGGTCGTATTTACGTCACCGGTGGCTCGAGCAGTGACGAGACGAGCTTTTACACGCCTTCGACTGGAAAATGGTCGTCAGGTCCTTTAATGAAAATTGCGCGCGCCTATCAGGGCAGCGTAACGTTGAGCAATGGCAACGTATTCCAGGTGGGTGGTTCGTGGAACGGAGGCGAAGGCGGCAAGACCGGCGAAACCTGGTCACCGAGTACGGGTTGGCAGGTCAACAGCGCCATTCTCGCCGACTACATCCTCACGAATGACGCGGCTGGC
Source organism: Paraburkholderia sp. BR14320 (assembly GCF_040948665.1). Classification (NCBI taxonomy): domain Bacteria; kingdom Pseudomonadati; phylum Pseudomonadota; class Betaproteobacteria; order Burkholderiales; family Burkholderiaceae; genus Paraburkholderia; species Paraburkholderia sp. BR14320. The sequence continues at coordinate 2,253 of NZ_JBFPKG010000126.1, read as the reverse complement.
ATTTTCCGCTCCGACAATCATGCATGGCTGTTTGCGGTGGCAAATGGGCGAGTCTTCCACGCCGGTCCGAGCGTTGCGATGCACTGGTTCGATACCGCCGGCGCGGGCAACGTGACGCCTGCCGGCAACCGGGGCAGCGATACCGATGCGATGAACGGCAACGCCGTTATGTACGATATTGGCAAGATCCTGGCTGTTGGCGGTGCGACGAGCTACGAGTACGCCAACGCGACTGCGAACGCCACGCTAATCGACATCAGTAGCGGCACCGCGGTGACGCAAACGCTTACGCCGATGAATTACCGCCGCGCCTTTCACACCAGCGTGGTCTTGCCGAACGGTCAGGTGGTAGTCTTAGGCGGAGAGGCGTACCCGGTAACGTTTTCGGACGACACCGCCGTGCTGGCGCCAGAGTTGTGGGACCCTACCACCAAGACTTTCTCGCTGCTCCCGCCGCAAGCCGTGCCGCGTAACTATCACAGCATCGGACTGCTGTTGCCGGACGGTCGCGTACTGAGTGGCGGCGGTGGACTGTGCGGAAGTTGCTCGACAAATCACACGAACCTCGAAATACTCACCCCGCCGTACCTGCTGAACGCGGACGGCTCGGCGGCAACCCGACCGACCCTCACAGCCGCGCCGACCACCGCACAGCTCGGGACATCGATCGCGGTGACGGGCAGCAGTGGCATCACGGCCTTTGCGTTGATGCGCATGTCTTCGTCGACCCACGCGATCAACAACGAGCAGCGGCGGGTACCCGTGAGTTTCACGGTAGGAACGGCGGGTGAATATCTGATCAATATTCCTTCCGATCCGGGTGTAGTCGTGCCTGGCTACTACATGCTGTTTGGCCTGAACGCGAAGGGCGTGCCGAGCGTTTCGCGCACGGTGCAGATTCAGTGATGGCGTTACTGTCACGGCGGACCGCGGCGCGTGTGGCGCTGATACTGGGGTTGGCGGGCATCACGCATGTTGCGCACGCCGCGCCGCTTTGCGAGCCGAAGGATCTCGGGTGCGCGATCTTTAATGGGCAGCATTCCGTCGCGGCGCAATTGCGCGACGACGATCATCTGCTGCCCGGCTCGACCACCCGTTGCGCGAACTGTCATTCGCAAACCGGCGCGGCCGACGCATTCGCGCCACCGTTGACCGCCGGCAGCCTGTTTCCTGCGAAGAGTCGAAGGGACGGTCCGGCGAGCAGTTACGATCAGGCAACGTTCTGCAGGGCGCTGAGGGAAGGCATCGACCCGGCCAACGTTTTGTTGCGCAAAGCCATGCCTCACTACCGGATATCGGATACCGAGTGTGCGGCGCTCTGGCATTTCGTCACCAAGCGGTAGCACCTTTGCGTGCGGTCGCGCGATACATATCCGACTATTCGCGGTTGAATCGAGTGTGACGTTGGGCCGAAAAGCGACAACGTGTGGCAGCGTACGGAGGTGCGGCAAGCCGTCAGATAGGCTGCGGTTGCGTCTGATATGAATAACTCGATGTCTGTCTGCCGGCGCAATCTATCCGATGCCGAAAAATTAGAAGTCTGCGCCAGGTCCGGCGGAAGCTGTGTAGACGATAAGACGATTTGATTCGAGCAGGCGGCGGGTCCGCATCGCCTGCATCTTGAATCCAGCTTCCATCCTTTTCGTACACCCGCCCTGGGGTCTCGATGAATCAGAACTCTCTCCTTACGAATGCTGCCGTGGTCCGCAATAACGATGTCAGTCTTTCACGTTATTTCGACGTACTGATGGCCAACCGCTGGCTGGTCGGTGGAATCGCCGGCAGCGTGCTCGCCCTGGGCGTGGCGTACGCGTTTATCGCGCCATCGGTGTACCAGGCCGATATTCTCGTGCAGGTGGAAGACAGCATCCCGACCAACAATTCAAAGAGTCCTCTGGGCGACGTCTCGAGCATGTTCGACGTCAAGACGGAGGCGACGGCCGAGATGGAAATCATCCAGTCGAGAATGGTGGTCGGCAAAGCCGTCGACGATCTGCACCTCGATATCAGCGCCAGGCCGAAGCGCTTTCCGTTGATCGGCGAGTGGCTGGGGCGGCAGGCCAAAAGCCTTTCCTCGCCAGGTCTCTTTGGATTTGGCGGATATGCGTGGGGCAACGAATCGGTCAGGGTGTCCAGCTTCAACGTTCCGGAAGCATTCGAAGGCGAGAAGTTCGTGCTGACCGTTCTGGAGGACGGGCGCTACCGGCTGGAGCAGTCGGATCTGAGCGAGCCGATCGAGGGCCGCGTGGGCGC
>NZ_JBFPKG010000125.1:0-4839 GCF_040948665.1 Paraburkholderia sp. BR14320 | reverse complement strand
ATCGGCGCGCGACTGCTGACGCGCAACATCGAATCGCAGCAGCGCGAGGGCGTGATTATCGCGAACCTCGTGAATCTGTGGAACAGCTTCGGCAAGGCCGTTTGCGTCAAAAAGCTCTAGTTGCGTCGGTCACTTCAACCTCCAGAGCGCGCTCTGGAGTGGTTGGCTCGACGGGCACGCTTGCGGCGATTGACCGTGTCGATTCATCATCCAGTACAGGGAGAAAGAATTTTGAACTTCGATTGGGCGCACGACCTGAGCGCCTATAACAGGTATCGCGAGGAGAAAGGGATCGATGAAGTTCCGCCGGCGGCCTCCCACCCGGTCGACTGTCAAGCCGGCCTGCCGCCAGCCGCGGAGGCTTCTGGCGTCCTAGGTCAACTGGCCAACCTGCAACGGGGCCGTACCAGCGATGCCGGGGCGACAATGGCGTCGCCCGGCATCGGGGGCTCGATGCGGCTGACATCGCCGGCAGCACCGCTGGTGGAGCGCGAGTACCACTTCCAAAGCGCGCGCTACGACCTGCCCTACGTGCCCGAATCCCCGCATGACAGCCACGCGCCGTATGCGGCCCGCCACAGCACCGCTGAGGCCACGCACACAGCTCCCGTCGATGCCGCTCCGCGTCGAAGCGGCGGCTTCATGTCGAGCCTCAAGAAGGCGCTCGGATTCGGGGGGCGCCGCAAGGACGTCTCTGGCGCCACTTCATCCGCTCGCCACGGCAACGACACCTCCATGCGCCGTGACTCGGCGTTTCGCGCGGACGCCCCGCCTCCCGGGCACGGGCGGGTGCAGTACTGGGAGGACGAGGCCGTTGACGCTCAGGTCACCCGCCAGCAAGGCGGTCTGCAGGCCGACGCTCAGGCGCCGCAGGCACGTCCCGCGCGACGGCCGCGGGATGACATCCGACGGTTGGCCGGGTCCGCCATGCACGCGGAAGAAACGACTCTTCCATCGCCTGACCCGGCTAGGCGCAAGGACTTGTATGAGCAGGACCGTCCACTTATCGACCGATTGCAGAAGGGACTGGAGGTTGGGCGAACCCCCAGGAGAACAATAAACGACTGCGCGGCATCGCTGACGTACTTGAGCGCTTGGCTCAAGCAGGTCGGCAAGGCCCCCATGGAGGGCCGGCTATTCTCGAAAGAGTTGAAAGCCGATGCCTGGATGTTTATTCAATTGAAAGGACATTCCAGCGCGGCTGCGGCGCTGGAGCATCTTCGCGAAAGCGAGACGAGCACGCTTGGCATAGCGAACATTCCCAGACGCGAAATGCACCGAAGCCGAGAGGTGCCGCCAGCCGATGAGGCGTTCATTGAAGCGGCCCTGGGCTCGCATGCCTCCACTAGCAAGCGAGCCGCGCGGGCCTTCAGTGAGTGGCTTTCGCTCAATGGGCATTCTGCGTTGAGCGTTCCCGCCGCACTGCATTCCGAAATTATGGACCGGCTCCTCGAGGACTACAAGGCTGGCCCTGGCGCTCAGTACCTTGCCAATGTGGGGCCGGTCTTGAAACACCTACGCAATTTTGAAGCCACAGGCACGGCGGGCATCAAGAGGCGAAGCGCACATTTCGATCTTCCGGAAGTGGACCAGCGGCTCATCTTGCGATTCCGAACTCTGGGCAACGCGGAGTTGCAGGCCCACGCGCAGCAACAGAATGAGTCCGTGGTCATCGACAAAGAGGGCCACACGAAATTCGACGCATATGCGAGCGCTGCGCGCACATTCAGCGGTTGGCTCCAGAAACAGGGCCGGTCAAGCATTGCCGCGCGGCTCCACGACAGGACGCTGATGGATGACGTGGAACGCTATGCCGGAACGAAAGGCTCTACCTATCGGAAGGCGAAGGCAATGCTGACTCGGATGGCATCCATGTTCCCGCCGGAAGCCCCCGTGGTGACGATCGCCCGGATCGGGCGCGAACGCTTCGTCAACGCGCTGGGATGGTTTGCGCCGAACACCAGCGCGGCCGACCTGGCGACCAAATTCGACGCCGACGTGGACGACCTGCTCGTGTTTCTCGATGCGCGTTCCGAGACGGGCTTGACTCCGGCCGGACAGGCGCTGGTGAACACATTTGAGGGCCGCCTGCGGCAGGCCGCCGAAGCCAACGTCGACCTGCGGCGGCAGCGGATGGCGATGGCCGCCCAGGGCATGGGGCAAACGCCCATGCCGTCTCCGCTCGTGGCGACACCGGTCGGGTGGTCCCAGATCAGTTGGGACGATGCACCAACGCCTCAACCAGGCTTCGGGCCGGCCGGTTCGGAGCCGCCCGGCTCGAGCACGATCTTCGGCGATCTCAGTTCGATCAACTCTGGTGCTAAGTATGGCGGTCACGGATTCGATCTGAACGAGCCGTCGGACGTGACGCAGCCGGCGGAAACGGACTCGGTCTACGCGGGCCAGGGTTCACTTGTCTCCCTGTCGGGATATGGTGCCCAAGAGTCCTATTCGCGTTCGCCGTTGGAGGTCACGGGCCCTTCCAGGCCGGCACCTGAGATCGTCGACGTGGACGACTACCCGTCCCCTGAGGCCGCACCCGAGAGTGCCGCCCAACGGCTAGCGCGCGACCCTTGGCTTCATGACAACAATCTCCTCAATTACAACCAGATGGTGCTCCATACGATTGCCCAGGAAATGGGCCCAGGCGGCTATCAGCGGCTCTCCCAAACGCTCATTGTCGCCGACTCGCAGCAGGTGACGCGGCTGAATGAGGGAACGGCAGAGGAGCAGGCAGAAGTCCTGCAACATTTCACCGCCCCCATCCTGTTGATGCCGGTGAACCACGCAAACCGCCACTGGTCGCTGCTGGTCGTCAATCGGAATTCGCGACAAGCCTTTCACTACGATTCGATGATCCCCCCTGAGCACGCCCATGAGGCCACGTTCACGGGCCCGTACGAGGTAGCCCGCCGGGTGGCGCACGTCCTGGGCGTTGGCGCGCCCATGGGTATGCCGATGGCCCAACAGCGGGACGAGGACTCCTGCGGCGACCATGTCCTGGCCGGGATCGAAACGTTGGCCCGCAGGATCCTCCTCGATCACCAATACCCGGTCCAGATGGACCTGAGCGATATCCAGCCGAGCCGCGAAAACATCATCGCCACGCTGACCCAGTATGAGCAGTTTGCCGCGCAGATCCATGCCGCCCAGGCATCGCAGCAGCCCGGCCACATGGGGGCTAGGCCGCGCAAGAAGCGGGGGTGAGTGTAATCGTGGCACACCGTGTCCTGAGGCCATTGCGATGGTTCAACGTGTCATCGTTCTCGAAAGGGGGCGAATCGTCCGCGACCTTGAAGGTGATCCACGCCGGAACCCTCGAAAATTCCGTCATAACATCGGACGGGTTATCACGCGGGCCGCAGTTCGATGAGATTGTTGGACAGATCGAGGCCATCCTGACAGTCCCGACAGACCCAATGTAGCATCGGCCCGACCGGATCCGGATGGTCGCTGAAGGCCGTCAACGCCACATCGTACTGGGCATCGGTCGTGGTCGAGCGCATGATGCGCTCGAGGTTGGACACGATACCGTCCAGGCTGCACTCGCCGATGTCAGCCTTGAATACCGTCACGCCACCCGACGGATTGATACCAAAGAAGAAAAACGCCTTCGTCTCGATCATGTGCGACAGGATCGTCCTGGCGATCGCATTGGCTGGATTGATCAGGGCGTTGAAGATTCGATAGCCGTAGAACTCAAAGCCGAAATGCACGACTTCGAAGTCGTCGGTGCCGCGTACCGAATGCCCGAAGTTGAAGCCGCCGCGCGTGAGGGCTTGTGGAATATCGTCGACGGGACGCAGTGCCAGGCAGGCATAGCGCGTTTGGCCCTTGTCACCGACCGGCATATTCGAGCCATTCCGGGATCGGCGTAATCGAGCCACCGGATGATCGCCGCAATCGAGCCAGTGCATGATCGGCGCAATCGGGCCACTCGATGATCGGCGTATTGGAGCCACCGCAGGATCGGCGTAATCGAGCCACGTAGCAGGCTCAGTGTTCTGTCGGGTGCCAGCCCGAAACGCATTTCGAATTTCCGCAACCCGGTACCTTCAGGCTTTTTGCCCGGAGGGCCGATGAGTCGAAGGAGGTTCGAAGTGTTTGAGTATCGACAGGTACTGGCGCGCATGCGTCAGGGTGATTCCGACCGCGACATTGCCAGCGCGCGCCTGATGGGGCGTGGGAAGCTGAAGACCGTCAGGCAAATCGCGCTCGCTCGGGGCTGGCTCGATCCCGGTCGGCCCTTGCCGGACGACGCCGAACTGGCAGCGATCTTCGGACACAATCCGAAGCTGCCGCGTAGCTGCGTCTCCACGATTGAACCGTTTCGCGATCTGGTGCGCGGCTGGTTTAACGCCGACGTGCAGGGCACGACGATCTTCAACGCGCTTCAGCGCAATCACGGCTATACGGGCAGCTATTCTGCAGTGCGGCGCTTCCTGCTGCACCTGAAGGCCGAGCGCGGCGCGAGAGCAACGACGATCCTGGAGTTCGCCCCGGCGGACGCAGCGCAGCTCGACTTCAGTGCCGGTCCCGTTTTGACACACGAATCCGGCGTACCGCTCAAGACATGGTTCTTCGTGATGACGCTGTGCTGGTCGCGGCACCAGTATGCAGAGCTCGTGCTGGATCAAACGGTCGAGACGTGGCTGGCCTGCCACCGGCGCGCCTTCGAATGGTTCGGCGGCCGCGTGGAGCGCGTCATCATAGACAACGCCAAATGCGCGATTACAAAGGCGTGTATGTACGATCCCGAGGTACAGCGCTCGTACGCCGCGCTGGCCGAGGGGTACGGCTTCCGGATCGATGCATGCCCTCCACACGATCCTGCAAAGA
>NZ_JBFPKG010000124.1:0-4931 GCF_040948665.1 Paraburkholderia sp. BR14320 | reverse complement strand
ATTCGCGGATTTACGCCCGTATCAAGGCGCTCGCCGGCAAATGGCGGCGAGCAAAGCCGTCTTCGGCTGCGTGATGGCGGCATCCACGGTTTCTTTGTCCACAACTGCGGCCTCGGGGCGCATGGCGCTGGCGGCGCCTCGTGCGGTCTCTTGTGTCGCTGCCGCACGCACCGCTGCCGCGCTCGGCGCGTGGCAGCGAAATGCAAGCGAGGCCGCGCACTGGGCGCATCCGTCGTGGTGGGCGCCGGCGCTCGATCTGCCCGCCGCCGTTATATCCGCGTCATTTGGCGCATTGCGTGAAGTGCTGGCGGGCGCGCAAGCCGACTCGCTTGCCGCGTGCTCATGGGCGCTGCTGCAGGCGGTGGGCGCGGCCAGACCAAAGTTCGACGGCTTGCGTGCGCCGGATCCCGCCGTACTCGACGCATTGCCGGTGGGTGACGGCCTGCGCGTGTTGCGCATGCGCGCGCTGCTATGGCGTCGCGCCGAAGTGCGGCGTCTGATAGACAAACAGAGCCGCCTGCGTCTCGCGCAATGGGTTGGCGTGCCGCTGGAGCGGCTGAGCGCCGCGCCGCGGCAAGGCGCGGCTCACGCCCCGGCGGCTCATGTTTTAGCCAACGAGACGGATGTGGCGCGCCTCGTCGCGCGTGGACAGGTGCCTGCGCTCGAACAGATCGACGAAGAAGGGCTCGCCTGTGAGGGCTATGCGCTGATCGCGCGGAACATGCATGAGGCGGGACAGTCCGCCATGCCTGCTCGCGAGCCTCGCCCATGCTCATTATTGCGTCTTGCGTTGCCGCGCGACATGCCGCCATGGCCAGGCGCGGGTGTACCTGATTTCGACGGGAGCGGCACCGCGCTGTTCTTTGCGCATCTTCCCGAACTGGTTCCGGAGTGGGCATGGCTATTTGGTTGAGATCGGACCGGCTGCTGGGCGCGGACGGCGGCGGGCATGTCGGCGCACATGCGGATGTCGTGCCGCCCGCCGCCTTCGGGGTGATGATGGACCTAGACGCCGCCTACGCGCAACTCGCCGACGATCGCGCGGCGACGATCGCCGCCGCGCGCGACGAGGCCGCGACGATCGTCGCCGCGGCCCATGCAGAAGCGGAAACGATTCGCGATGTCGCGCGCGACGAGCATAAACTCGCCGGCAGGCGCGGTTACCGCGACGGCGAGCAGCGTGCGCTGGCCGACTGGATTGAGCGGCTCGCGGAAGTCGGTGCCGTACAACGCCGGGCGCAACTGAAAATGCGCGAGCGGCTCGCGAGCATCATTACCGTGGCCGTCGAACAGATCGTCCGCGTGCAGCACGCCGATCAGCTATTCGAGCGGGCGCTATCGACGGTGGACCGCATCGTCGGGGGCGCGACCTGGCTGCGCGTTGCGGTGAGCCCGGTCGACTACGACAAGGCTTGTGTTGCGTTCGAACGGCTCTGCGCGCGCTGGCGCGATCTCGGCAGGCCGTTTCCGCTGTCGGTTATCGCGGACAAGCGGCTTGCACCCGGCAGTTGCCTGTGTGAGTCTGATTTCGGCGCAATCGACGCAGGCCTCGCGACGCAAATGCGGGCGATGCGGCTTGCGGTCTCGCGCGCACTAAAGCAGACGGCAAGGGAACTGGACGGACCCTTGCCGTATGGGGCCACAGCAGTGGCCAATGCGCCGGCAATAGAAGAAGCAAGGGCGGGCCACCACACCGCTGAACTCGCCGATACGGGGGACGGCCACAACGACGAGGGCTGGCGATGACCTCGCTGCGCGGGGCCGGCATAGGCCGCACCGGCCATAAGTACGACGTCGACGACCCCGACGACGTTCTGCTCACACTCTTCGATGCGCAGCGTCTTACCAATGCGATCGAACAGGAAATCTTGTCGACAGAGGGCATCGCGCGGACCGGCAAGGTGCTCGAGGTTATCGGCACGCTCGTCAAGGTAGCCGGGCTCGATGTGACGCTTGGAGAGCTGTGCGAGCTGCGCACGCCGAACGGACAATTACTTCAGCATGGTGAGGTAATCGGCTTCACACGCGATGTCGCACTTCTGTCGCCGTTCTCGCGGCTCGCCGACATTTCGCGCTCGACGCGCGTTGTGGGACTCGGCCGTTCGCTGATGGTGCCGGTTGGGGACGCGTTACTGGGGCGCGTAATCGATAGCCTCGGCGAGCCGATCGACGGACTCGGGCCGCTTCACAGCAGCGAACACCGCCCGGTGTTCGCGAATCCGCCTTCCCCGATGAGCCGGCGCATGATCGACACGCCGCTTGCCACCGGCGTGCGCGTCATCGACAGCATGATGACGCTCGCCGAAGGGCAGCGCATGGGCATTTTTGCGCCGGCGGGCGTGGGCAAGAGCACGTTGCTCGGCATGTTCGCGCGCGGGGCGCAATGCGACGTGACCGTGGTCGCGCTGATCGGCGAGCGGGGCCGCGAAGTGCGCGAGTTCGTTGAACTGATTCTCGGTGCCGAGGGCATGGCGCGGTCTGTCGTTGTCTGCGCGACGTCGGACCGCTCCTCGATCGAGCGCGCGAAGGCCGCGTACGTGGCGACCGCGATAGCGGAGCACTTTCGCGACCGCGGGCAGCGCGTGCTGCTGATGATGGATTCGCTCACGCGTTTTGCGCGTGCGCAGCGCGAAATCGGCCTGGCAGCCGGGGAGCCGCCCGCCAGGCGCGGCTTCCCACCATCGATCTTCGCCGAGCTGCCGCGGTTACTTGAACGCGCCGGCATGGGCGAGGAGGGCTCGATCACGGCGCTCTATACGGTGCTCACCGAGGACGAGTCGGGCAACGATCCGATCGCCGAGGAAGTGCGCGGGATCGTCGATGGACACATGATTCTGTCGCGCGAAATCGCCGAAAAAAACCAGTACCCCGCAATCGACGTGCTCGCGAGTCTCTCGCGGGTGATGCCGCAAGTCATGGCCGACGACTATGTGCGTGCGGCGGGCCGGCTGCGCGAACTGCTGTTCAGGCATCGCGAGGTCGAGCTACTGTTGCAGATAGGCGAATATCAGGAGGGCGGCAACCCGCTTGCCGACGAGGCGATTCGCAAGATCGACGCGATCCGCGCCTTCTTCAATCAGGCGACCCACGAATTCGCCGCGCCGCAGGACACTGAGGCGCGGCTGTTCCAACTGGCGAACGGCTGATCCAATGAGCGCGCCGCAAAATCCCGGGAAAACACGTCGTCGCGTGGCCGCGCTGCAAGTGACATGCGGCCGCCACGAGCGGCTCGAGCGTCGCCTGCAGGCAGGCGTGATGGCCGCGCGCGAAGCGCATGCCGAGGCACTCGCGCAGCGTGACGCTCAACTCGCGCGCACCGAAACGGAACGCGAGCAGTTGCGCAGCTTCCAGGCAAGGATGGCGCAGATTATGACAGGCGGCGCCGCGTTCCAGTTGGCCGATCTCAATGCGACGATGCGCTATGCAGATGTCGTCGCCGTGCGTGTCCAGCAGATGGAAGGCGAACTCGCCGCGCTCGACACGCTGTTGCGCAGCAAGGCCAATGACCTCGCTGCGGCCATCCGCGCGATCACGCGAAATAGCAATCGCATTGATGTATGCAGAGCGCGCATCGCCGGGTTGCGCCTCGTGCTAGATCTCCACGCAGCGGATGTCGGCGACGAGGAGGCCGAAGAAGCCGCGCTGGCCCGTCTGTGTTCTTCTTCGCGTGGGCAGGACGCGGTGGTATGACGGCGTCGACGCAGCGGTTTTCTAGTGATTAGCGATTCCATAATGTACGACACCCTTACGACGCTGCCGCAGTTCGGCGCCACGCTGGTTCGTTCGCTGACGGTGCTCGGCGTGTGCTCGGTGCGGCTCTTCGTGATGCTCTACCTGTTTCCGCCTACCGCAGACGGCATCCTGCCAGGCATGGTGCGTAATGGCATGGTGCTGCTGTTCAGCTCGTTTATTGCTTATGCCCAGCCAGTTTCGCTGTATTCGTCGCTGACCGGCACGGCGTTCTTCGTCATTGGCCTGCGCGAAGCGGTCATCGGCTTGGTGCTGGGTTTTGCTGCGTCCACAGTGTTCTGGGTGGCGGAAGGAGCCGGCATTTACGTCGACGATCTGGCCGGCTACAACAACGTGCAGATCACCAACCCTCTGCGCGAGGGGCAGTCCACGCCCACTGGAACACTTCTCATGCACGTGGCGAGCGTCGCGTTCTGGACCTTTGGCGGCATGACATTCCTGCTCGGCGCGCTTTACCAGTCGTATCACTGGTGGCCGCTCAGCGCGGCGACGCCGGTGCCCGCCAACGTGCTGGAAAGCTTCGTGCTGCAACAGACGGATTCACTGATGCAGACCACTGCGAAGCTTGCCGCGCCGATGATGCTGATGCTGCTGCTCGTAGATTTCGCGTTCGGTTTCGCGGCGAAGTCGGCGCAGAAACTCGAGCTTATGATGCTCAGTCAGCCGGTGAAGGGCGCGCTCACTGTGATGATGCTTGCGCTGTTTGTCGGCATTTTCGTCGACCAGGTTCGCGATCAGCTCGTGCTGTCGGGTCTCGCCGAACAGTTGCGCATGATTGTCGGCGCGCTCCGCAAATAACTCGCTTCTATCGCGCTAAGGGCGTTGTCTGTTGCAGGAGATAGGTTCTGTAGCGGTAACGATGGCAGGCCAAGCCTGTTCCCATATAGATGGGACTGCTTATGTCACCAGCGAGTAGAACTGAGCGGCTGCCGTTCGGTCATCGCCGTCGTTTTCATCTGCCCCTTGCGAATCATATGCATCACCTCAATACCAGAGAGAATGATGCGCGCACACCGAAAATCCTTGAAGCTCGTCATCGGATCTGATGAGGATCTGGTGCAAATCGAGCGGGGGCGAATCGGTTAAGGTGTCGGGCTGAACGAATTGGGAACCGACGATGAGCAAGCTGAAAAGCCTGGACGAACTGTTCGCAGGCCGTCACTTTGACCGCGATGTGATCA
>NZ_JBFPKG010000123.1:0-4932 GCF_040948665.1 Paraburkholderia sp. BR14320 | reverse complement strand
CTGGAAGACCGCACGCCGGATGAGGCATACTTCGCGACACTGCCTGCGATCAAATCGGCAGCATGAACGCCCCGGTGGTTCCACTTAAAAATCTCGGGACCCTGCCCGAACAAGCGGCGCCACCTCTGCAGACCGCTCCGCGAGTGCAAGTCTCGTGAAGCGGAACCCCGGTGTCTCCGGCAGGAGACGCCCTCTCCACGAATGGACGCACATGGCTCGGGAAATCGCCGATGCATGACATCGCGACGTGCGTTGTAAGCTTCACTGGAATGGCTCGGCAGGCACGCACGCAGCGGCTAGCGTCGATGGACGTCAGATCCCGAGCGCGGCCATTTTCTTGTAAAAGGTCGCGCGTCCGATCCCGATCCGTGCGGCCGCCTTTGATACGCATCCGCCCTCGCATCGCAGTGCGGCACCGAGAAGCCGCTTCTCGAACATCCGCATCGCGTTCTCGTAACTTGCTTCATTGATGTCCGCGTCACGGGCCTCACCGTGTTCGCGGGCAAATTCTGGAGCGGAGAGCGTCGAGTCGATGTCGTTGACGAACGCAACCAGCAAGTTGGCGTCGATGCACTGGTGATCGGAAAATATCACGGCCCGCTCGAGCGTATTGCGCAATTCACGCACATTGCCCGGCCATGCGTGCTCACGAAGCAGTTGTAGTGCATCTTCACTGAGTTCTGGGCGGCCGATATGGTGGTGTGCCACTAACTCATCGAGGATCATGTCCGAAAGTGCGGCGATATCGTGCGCACGCTTTCTCAACGGTGGTGTTCGGATGACGAGCACGTTAAGCCGATAGTAGAGGTCGGCGCGGAAGCGGCGGGCGGCGACGAGTTCGGGAAGCGCGACGGAAGTCGCTGCAATGATTCTCGCATTGGTCGCTACCACGCGATTCGAGCCAAGCGGCTCGAATTCCTTTTCCTGCAGCACGCGTAGGAGCTTGCTCTGGAGCGAAAGCGGCATGTCTCCGATCTCATCCAGGAAAAGCGTGCCGTCGCTAGCCAGTTCGAACTTACCCACGCGGCCCTTGCGATCGGCGCCGGTGTACGCGCCTGCGGCGGCGCCGAACAGCTCGACTTCGAGCAGCGAATCGGGAATTGCCGCGACATTCACGGCGACAAATGGCTTGTCGGCGCGTGCCGATTCCCCATGTATCGCGTGCGCGATCAATTCCTTACCGGTACCCGTTTCACCGAGTAAAAGGACGGGAAAATCGACCTGGGCTGCGCGTAGCGCGAGGCGCTTCACTTCCATGCTGGCAGGGCTCGTGCCGACGAAATTCGACAGGCTGTATCGGGCCCGCCGTGTGTGTGCTAACGCGTGTCGCGTCGCGATGAGCTCTGCTTGCAAGCGCGAGTACTGGCTAAAGAGCGGTGTGAGTGCTTTCAGTTGTCCAAAGAGGGCAAAGCCGATGGCGCCTATGGTGACGCCGTTGTCATCCTTCAGTGGCAATCTCGTCACGATGAAAGGTTCGCGCTCGGTTTCAAGTATGTCGAGCAGAATGGGCTTTCCTGTTTTGACGACTTCTCGCATGAGGCTGTTTGGGACAACGGTCTCGCAATCGAGACCAATTGCAATCTTGGGATCGGCAAAGCCGAAGTGAGCAGCATATTTCTCACTTATCCAGACGACTTTGGCCTGTCGGTCGACGATCAGGGTGCCCTCGCTTGAATTAATGAGGGTGTCGAAGAGCGAACGCACAGCGCGCCCCCAGACATAGCTGTAGTCGCTCAGGATTGTGCCGACCTCGGTTGCCATTCGGATCTTCTCCTCGTGTGACAGCGCCGCCCGGTCCAGCTTGCTATGAACCGTCTCGGACCAGAGACGAAGGCGAGCAGTGTCTCAAGTTGTGGATCCGCGCGGGAGTGGGATTTCCCCTACCAATCCAGTTCTGTGGCTGGTGCTAGCGCATTTCCGGAAATGAAGTGCGGATTCCTCAATGTCTGACTGCATAGGGGGGGCGGAAAAGGATGGGAAAGCGGTCTTTGAGCGTCGAGGGACGCGCCGTGCCCGACGGTTACGTGGCTCCGCTGGCGCGATGCCGTATCCACAATGTACATGGCATGGACGCTGCTTGTGGTTCGCGGCGGTGCTGGGGGCGGCGGTTCTGTCCGTTTGCTTCTCCACGAAGATGGCGAATTGTCAGTTCGCATCGCGAACCAATCATCCCATCGAGTCTAAATGCCCCCACGTCCCGGGGTGCTTGCCTCTCGACAGCAGTGTCCATACAACTAAAGGAGACGTTATGCAACCGCTCTCACGACCCCAAAGACGATGGATTGTTGGCTTCTTCGTCGCGCTGGCGACGACTCCTGCGTTGGCCGCGGTCACGCCCGGACCCGGAACCTGGAGTGGGCAGCAGATCTGGGCCACAGATTCGGTGAATGGCGGCAACCTGACCGGCTATTACTATTGGCCGGCGAGCCAGCCCACCACTCCCAATGGCCAGCGGGCACTGATACTTGTGCTGCACGGTTGTCTGCAGACCGCGTCCGGCGACGTGATCAACAGCAGCAGTGCGGCCGGTTTCAACTGGAAAGCAATTGCAGATCAGTACGGGGCGATCATTCTGGCGCCGAACGCGACCGGCAACGTTTATAGCAACCACTGCTGGGATTATGCGAACACGTCCCCGAGCCGCGGTACCGGGCATGTCGGTGTGCTGCTGGATCTAGTGAACCGCTTTGTTTCCAATTCGCAGTACGCGATCGACCCCAATCAGGTGTACGTCGCGGGCCTCTCCTCGGGCGGTGGCATGACGATGGTGCTGGGTTGCATTGCCCCCGACATCTTCGCCGGAATCGGTATCAATGCCGGGCCGCCGCCTGGAACGACCACGGCGCAGATCGGTTATGTGCCAAGCGGCTATACGGCTACGACCGCGGCGAACCAGTGCAGGGCATGGGCAGGATCGAACGTGGGCAAATTCTCAACGCAGATCGCCGGCGCGGTCTGGGGGACATCGGATTACACGGTCGCGCAGGCGTACGGCCCACTCGACACTGCCACTTTTCGAATCCTCTACGGCGGCACCTTTACCCACGGGGCGAAGGTGACGATTCAGGGCGGCGGAACGAACACGCCGTATTCCGACAGCAGCGGAAACGTTCGGACGCACGAGATCTCAGTTTCCGGCATGTCGCACGCATGGCCGGCCGGAACTGGCGGCAACAACGCGAACTACGTGGATGCAACCCACATCAACTATCCGGCATTCCTGATGGACTATTGGGTCAAGAATAACCTCCGCGCGGCGTCGGGGCCTGCACCGTCAGGCTCCGCACCGAGCGGCCTCGCAGTGTCGGGAACAACACAGACGACCGTTTATCTCTCGTGGAATGCCGTTGCAAATGCCACCAGCTACAACGTCTATCGCAACGGAAGCAAGGTGGGCTCGTCCGCATCTGCCAGCTATACCGATTCAGGGTTGATCGCTGGGACGACCTATTCCTACACCGTGACCGAAATCGATCCAAATGCGGGTGAGAGCGCCCAATCGTCGTCAGTCTCGGCGACGACGCAATCGAGCTTCGTGTGCACCGAGACGACGGCCACTAACTATGCACATGTACAAGCGAGCCGAGCGCATGATTCCGGCGGCACGGCCTATGCGAACGGGTCGAACCAGAGTATGGGGCTGGACAACGTCTTTTATTCGAACACGCTGGCGCAGACGTCTGCCGGATACTATGTCATCGGCAATTGTCCGTAATACGGGACGCGTTTGATGAACGCCTGAACGGACATCCTGTCCGTTCAGGCAAACCTAACGATGGTTGTTTCCGACATGGTGGCCGCGTTTTTCGTTCGACCGATACAGACGTTGTTGCGAGCCGCGATCACGCTTGCCGATATCGACTCCAAACAACCGAGGACGGTACACAAATTCCGTTTACCTTTGCTAAGCGGGGCGAGTGCGTATTTCGGCGAAGCCAAACACGGATTTCGGTCAAAGTCAAACTGGATTTCGGGAGGAAAGTGAGTAGCCGTTTCGCTTGAAGTCGAACGGTTTCGAGGGATTCCACGATCGGTGTTCGGTGCTCCGAAAGCGCAGTTCACCTCACCGAAATGCATGTTCGATATGAAAGGCGCGGTTTCGTCCAGCGTTACTGCGGACGGCTCTATCGGCCGTCGGTTATGGTGGCTACTTTTTGGGGACACCGATGACGCCGGCCCACCGGACGACCATTCGCAAAATGAAAGACTTGCTTCGCCTGAAAATGGACCTGCGACCTGTCCCAGCGGTAGGTGAGGGCCAGATGAGATGTCAAGGCAATTCTGGAATCTATGGTCTGCCCGAATTTTGCTACCTCTGCTCTTGACTCCCCGTGGCTTGCAAAAAATCTGTCCGGAATCGCTGTTCCTCGATGGAAACCGCACCGGTCGATCGTAAGCATCTGATCTGTACCGTTCCCCGCCTTGCGTAGAAGATGCAATCATCGGCTGCGACGGACACGAATGACTGACTGTGTCCACAAACAGCGGAGAATGGACACGGTGTCTCAGACAGTCGAATTACCTGCCAAGCGTCAGAACCGACGACATCCATTGGAGTGGAAGCGATCGGTCGTCGAGCAGACCTTTGAACCCGGTGCCGCCATCGCCCGGATCGCCCGCGAGAACAACATCAACGCCAACCAGGTGTGGGCGTGGCGCAAACTGTACGCTCAGGGTTTGCTGGTGGACGACTCCCAGGCGCAGACGATGTTGCCTGTCGTTGTCGATGCACAGTCCGAACGGGCGATACCTCAGGAGCCGGATGCGCCACACACGCCTGCACCTGCCGTGGCTGCAAACGGCAGTGAGCCGCCCCGGGTTTTCCGGAGACCGTTTTGCTTGCGTCATGCCACAATGACAGACTCAGCGAGATTTGCATAGTAAGCGGCTTCTGCCTCGGCAGGTGGAATGTTGCCGATGGGGCCGAAGAGC
>NZ_JBFPKG010000122.1:0-4985 GCF_040948665.1 Paraburkholderia sp. BR14320 | reverse complement strand
GCTCTTCGGCCCCATCGGCAACATTCCACCTGCCGAGGCAGAAGCCGCTTACTATGCAAATCTCGCTGAGTCTGTCACTGTGGCATGACGCAAGCAAAACGGTCTCCGGAAAACCCGGGGCGGCTCACTCAAATGGCATACCCTGTCCGTCTCGCCCCAAGGCATCCTTAGTATCTAGTTGCGTCACGATCTGGAGACGATGCGGAAGCACCTGAAGGCTCGGAAGCCATATCCGCCAAGGCCGTTCAATCTCGCGAAGCGCGGTCTCAAAGAGGTCGCTGCGCCCGCAGCTTGAAAGGGCGTCCTGTCTGCGTCATGAGTTACCGTCTATCTAATAACCAATCTCGTATAGACCGCCTATTTGCACCCGAGCCGCACCGGGAGGACAAGCGCCGACGATGTATTCAGTAGAAGACATTCATGCATTGATGGCGATCAAAGGCACAAAGAAATGTTTTCGCTATATTGCGCTAGGCGACGTGGGGGCGCTGTTTGGTTTGATTGTTACACACCTCTTTCCGAATATCTTGCATGCGGTGAAGGACGTTTCAAGAGACTGTTCGGAACATTGGAGATTTTCACCTGCAAACTAGGTGGCATCCAGTCGTCAGTTGCTTCTTGTAGATGTGGACGTGTCTTTTAAAGCTTATGCGCAGACGACGACAGGCGGGGAACCATGCGTCAGTACGCCCAGCTATCCAGCTTGCGCTGCAGAGGTTGCCGTCGAAGCTAACGGGTTTGGCTCCGGATTAACAATCCAGGCAGTTCTTCTTGAAACACTCTCTGAGTAGGAAGCGGATGTCGAATGCACAAAAGTTTTACATCGACGGCGTCTGGGTCACGCCGTTGGGCGACGCGCGCCTCGCCGTTGTCGATCCGTGCACGGAAGAGGCGTTCGCGCAGATCGCGCTCGGCAATGCCGACGACGTGGAGCGCGCTGTGACCGCTGCAAAGCGCGCATTCGCGTCGTTTTCGCTGACGCCGCTGACTGAGCGCGTCGCACTGATTCGCAGCATACTCGACGCTTATGCGGCGCGTTACGACGAGATGGCCGATGTCATTTCGCGCGAGATCGGCGCGCCGAAAACGCTTTCGCATACATGGCAGGCCGCGCTCGGCAGACGTCACCTCGAAGAACTCCTACGTACCTGCGAACGCTTCGCCTGGCAGCGCAAGAAGGGCACGACCCTTGTCAATTACGAGCCCGTCGGCGTGGCCGCGCTCATCACGCCGTGGAACTGGCCGATCAACCAGATTGTCTGCAAGGCCGCCCCCGCGATTGCCGCCGGCTGCACGATGGTGCTCAAGCCAAGCGAGATCTCGCCGCTGAACGCCGTGCTGTTCGCCGAGATTCTCGATGCAGCAGGCGTGCCGCCGGGTGTGTTCAATCTTGTGAACGGCGACGGCCCGACGGTGGGCGCGGCGCTCTGCAGTCATCCAGATGTCGACATGGTGTCGTTCACCGGATCGACACGAGCGGGCGTGGAAATCGCGAAGCTCGCGGCGCCGACCGTCAAGCGTGTGCACCAGGAACTCGGCGGTAAGTCCGCAAACATTCTTCTCGACGATGTGGACCTGGAATCTGCCGTCACTTCGGGTGTCTACGAGTGCTTTGGCAACAGCGGCCAGTCGTGCAACGCGCCGACACGTATGCTGGTGCCCGCAGCGCTGCACGACGAGGCCGTGCGCATTGCACAGCATGCGGCGGCCTCTCACTGTGTGGGTCCCGCGAACGACGACCGCACCACGATGGGCCCTCTGGTGAGCGACGTGCAATACACACGCGTGCAACGGCTAATTAAAAAGGGCATCGAGGAAGGCGCACTGCTCGCAGCCGGCGGGCCGGGACGTCCCGACGGCCTGTCGCGCGGTTACTACGCGCGGCCCACGGTCTTCGCAAACGTCGACCAGTCGATGACGATCGCACGAGAAGAGATTTTTGGCCCAGTGCTCGCCATCATGCCGTACCGCGACGAGGAAGACGCGATCGCGATTGCCAACGATACACCGTTCGGACTTGCTGCATACGTTCAATCCGCAGATCGGGCGCGCGCCCAGCGGGTGGCGCTTCGGCTGCGCGCGGGCAGCGTGTATTTGAACTATCCGGCGTGGGACGCGGGATCGCCGTTCGGCGGATATAAGCAATCCGGCAACGGCCGTGAATATGGCGAGTGGGGTCTGGAGGCGTTTCTCGAAGTAAAGGCTATCGTCGGCTATGACGATCAGGCGGGACCCGGCACGGGCGGTGACGTTCACGCGTACTCAAGTGAAGACTCATTGGCCTCGGAGTATCCGAGGCGCTGGTTGAACGCGCCCAAGCCGTGATATCGCCTCAAGAAATATCTCCAGGAGCTCTGACATGAATTTTCCGGCTTCAGAGCATATCCAGTGGCTCGTGAGTCAATCAATGCTCCACCAGGTTCGGGCACGGGCACGCAGTTATGCGGGCCAAGCCAAGCTTTGGCTTCACCCCTATGCCGAGGCACGCCCGCGTGAGGTCTGCGCAAAGTCGTCTGTCTGGTTCACCGCGTACCCGGGCGCGGTTATAGCCGCGCCGGGACAATCGGTACTCCAGGCATTGGGAAGCGAGACACTGTGGCGTTCGCTGTCCTCGTTGGGCATTAGGGCCATGCACCCGGGTCCAACCAAAGTCGCCGGTGGTCTCAATGGCAAGCGCTTTACCCATTCGGTGGACGGCAACTTTGATCGCATCGGCCTAGAGATCGATTCCAGATTCGGCAGTAAAGAAGACTTCATAGCAATGAGTCGCATGGCGGCAGCGCACAACGCTGTTGTCATTGACGATATCATTCCTTTGCATACTGGCAAAGGCCCCGACTTCCGGCTCGCTGAGATGAATTACGGGGACTATCCGGGCCTCTACCACATGATCGAGATCATGCCTAGCGACTGGAACCTTTTACCAGACGTACCTGAAGGCAAAGATTCCATCAATCTGCCGGCTGACGTCGTCGACACCCTAAAAGGTAGGCGCTACATCGTTGGCCAACTTCAGCGGGTAATGTTTTTTGCGCCGGGCGTCAAGGAAACAGACTGGAGTGCAACCGCTCCTGTACTCGGCGTAGACGGCATAATGCGCCGGTGGGTATACCTTCACTACTTTAAGGAAGGTCAACCGTCACTGAACTGGCTCGACCCAACATTTGCAGCCCAACAAATCAGTATCGGTGATGCTCTGCACTCCCTAGATGTCCTCGGCGCACGCGGACTTCGCCTGGATGCCAACGGCTTTCTCGGCATCGAGCGAAGACCACACGGCAATGCGTGGTCGCAGAGCCATCCACTCGCGGTCGCGGCCAACCAGCTTCTTGCCGGGGCGATTCGTAAGGCCGGTGGGTTCAGCTTTCAGGAACTCAATCTCACGCTCGACGACATGGCGGCGATGTCCAAAAATGGCGCGGACCTGTCTTACGACTTTGTCACACGTCCTGCGTATCAGCATGCACTTCTGACGGGAGACACAGAGTTCTTGCGGCTGATGCTACGCAAGGCCCATCAGTACGGCATCGACCCGGCGTCTCTCATTCACGCGCTTCAGAACCACGATGAACTGACGCTGGAGCTCGTACATTTCTGGTCGCTACACGCTAACGCAACCTTTACCTTCCAAGGGCAGACATGGAACGGCAACTCCCTTCGAGAGCATATCCGGGAGAAGATGTACGAGCGCTTGTGCGGCGAGCATGCGCGCTACAATGTTCCTTTTGTGACAAACGGTGTGTCTTGCACGACAGTCAGCGTCATCACTGCGGCACTCAATATTCGGGACTTGGACGCCATAACGCCTAGGGACAGGGACAATATTCGACAAATTCATCTTCTTCTTGCGATGTTCAATGCTTTTCAGCCCGGCATTTTTGCGATATCGGGATGGGACCTTGTGGGTGCACTACCCTTACCCGTTGAGGCCGTCGAGGAGCGAACGACTGACGGAGACACGCGCTGGGTACAACGCGGTGCTTATGATCTCACAGGCGAAAACGGGCATGCATATGCATCCGAAGAAGGCATACCGCGCGCAGTGGCCTTGTACGGTACGTTGCCGGAGCAGCTCGCCGACCCCACCTCTTTCGCCTCACAACTCAAGCGTCTCCTCGCTGTGCGAGACTCGTATGGCCTTGCCTTAAGTAGGCAAATAGGGATTCCCGACGTTGTCGCGCCAGGCCTCCTAGTAATGATTCACGAACTTTCCGCAGGGAAAGAGACTCAGATTACAGCTCTGAACTTTGGTGCAAGCACCGTCGATGAGACTATTACTCTACGCTGCACCGCGCCAGGACCCGTCATCGACATGCTCGCCGATTCGGTTATCGGTCACCTCGACGAACTAGGTAAGCTGCGAATAGTGCTTGAGGGTCACCAAGGTGTATCACTGAGAATTGGGAGTTATCTTTCTAGTTGACTTGCATTAAGGGGGCACACCCGGCGATATCCAGGCAGTTGAATCAGACACTGCGCTTCAGAAATTAAATGTCCGTGGCGTTCCTGAAGTTTCTCTCGACGGCTCTGATGCAAATAGGTAAGGGGCTTGAGCAGTTTCATTCAGGAATGGGTAGCTTATCGCGCGGACAGGACCGCTGGAAGGGAGTTAACGTGCCACCGCACTAATGGAGCGCCCAATAATTTCTACCCAGCCGTGGCCGGATCTACTTCACGAACGCCTGTGGCTGCTCACTCCAACTGCCCAGCCCGGACCAGCCCGCGAAGCGGGCCGCAGCTGAGTCGCTGCTTCTCGCGCGGCAGCCTGAGCAAATTCCCAGTCGCGCTGCGTTTCATGCGCCAAGCATTCCGAATGAGCATAACACGGTCGCTCATGCAGCCGGATCACCTTTCTTGCCTAGAAGGTGTTATGCACTTTTGTTAAGGGCTGCAAAGTGGACGAGCATAAGGACGGAGAACACGACGAAATGCAGACCAGCCAAGGTTTCGGGCAATCGCTCGTAGTCTCTGGCCAGTCGCCGGAA
>NZ_JBFPKG010000121.1:0-5009 GCF_040948665.1 Paraburkholderia sp. BR14320 | reverse complement strand
TTTCCGACCGCGGTCGACGATGCCTTCGACGCCCTTAGCTGGCTGCACGCGCACGCCGCGGAATTCGGCATCGACGACACCCGGCTCGCGCTCGGCGGCGATAGCGCGGGCGGCACGCTCGCGACGGTCTGCGCGGTGCTCGCGCGTGATGCCGGCATCGCGCTCGCGCTGCAATTGCTGATCTATCCGGGCACCACCGGCCATCAGCAGACCGACTCGCACTCGCGCCTCGCCGACGGCTTCCTGCTGTCGGGCGACACGATCCAGTGGTTCTTCGAGCACTACCTGCGCGATAGCGGCGATCGCGACGACTGGCGTTTCGCGCCGCTCGACGGCGAGCGCGGCGCACCGGAGTTTCGTGGCGTCGCGCCCGCGTGGATCGCGACCGCCGAATACGATCCGCTCAGCGACGAGGGCGATGCGTATGCGGAAAAACTACGCGCGCTCGGCAATCCGGTCACGCTCAGGCGCCACGCCGGCATGATTCACGAGTTCTTCAAGATGGGCGGCTTCGTGCCCGAAGTCGCAGAGGCGCATGCGGATGCCGCGGCGGCGTTGCGCGCGGCATTCGGTATCGGGTGAGGGAAGTTGTCGCGAAGCGGTAAGGGGCCAGCGGCGAATGCGCTGGCGAGGCGGTGTTCAAACGATCACGCCACGCTCATCCGGTCGCGCTCGACATTGAACGCGAAGCTGCGCTCGAAATCGCCGGGCCGCACGATGCGGTGCGAGCCGTTGTCGTCGCTGCGCTCGGCGACCGCGACGCCGATCACGTCGCCATAAGCGGCGACGCGCAGCGCGGTGGTGCTGCGCGTGCCATATTCCGGCGATTCGATGAACGCCGCCGACAGCACCCGTTCGCGTTCGAGCGGAATACCGGTCGACGGCAATTCGTCGTCGCGCGCGAGCCGCGGATCGCGCATCAGATCGATCAGGCGTTCGAGCGGCGGCATCGCATTGCGCGCGAGCAGCGTGCCGAGCTCGCCGCGCTTTCTGACCAGCTTCGGCCACGCGGTATCGAGCACCGCGTTCGAGATGCCGTGCGTGCCCGGCGCGAGCAGCGCGGGGCCACTGCTTGCGTCGACGGCGCCGCGATTGCAGTACCACGCGAGCTCACGGCGCGTCCAGTCGCCGACCAGCAGGTTGAAGCCGTTGTAGATGTCGCCGCTTTGCGCGACGTGCTCCAGATACGCGAGCGGCGTCTCGTGCGGGTGGCCGTCGGGGTCGCGCGCGGCGCTCGTGAGCCAGTTGCTGACGAGCGTGCCGCGGGTCGGCGCATCGGCGCGCATTTCACCCGGCGCGCGGTAATTGGTCAGCGCGGCGAAGCGGCCGTCGCGCGATAGCCCGAGCCACGTGCCGCCGCCCACCAGATCGCGGCCCGCCAGCACGCCCGGCGCGTCGCGCCACCAGCCGATCGGCTCGGCCGTGCGACGAAAAAACTCGTCGCGATTCGCGGCGAGCGTGAACAGCGGACCATCGACCGCATCAGGTCGCCAGTCGAAAACGATCAGGCACATCGGGGAGCATCTCCCGTTCAGAGCATCGGGCGGCCGCCTGATGCCGCAAAGGCAGACGGCAAAGAAAGCGACAAAAATCAGACGAGAATAAAGCAGCCAATAAAAAACGGCGCCCGATTGCGCCGCTTCTTACCTGCCCAACGATCAGACCTCGGCCGGCAGCCCGTAGGGCAGCGTCAGGAAGCGCAACGCGGGGCCGTCGGCCGCGCCGACGTGCACGCTGCCGCTGTCGAGCGCGGTGAGCTTGATCTCGACCAGCAGATCGACGCCGCCGCCTTGTGCCGATGCCGCGTTGACGATCATCCCGCACGGCTGGCCGGGATCGTCGGAGTGGAACAGCTCAGCGCCGGGGCGCACCGTGTCCAGCTCGCCGGCGACGTTGGCGAGCGACGTGCGCCGCTTGATCGTGCCGCGATACTGGCTGCGCGCGACCACTTCCTGACCCGGATAGCAGCCCTTGCGGAAATTGACCGCGCCGAGCACGTCGAAGTTGACCATTTGCGGCACGAATTGCTCGACCACCGGCTGCGTGATGCGCGGCTCGCCCGCGCGAATATCGAGCCAGTCCCACACGGCCGGCGACACGCGCTTTAACTTGCCATCCAGCGACGGCAGCAGCGCTTCGACCTGCGCCTTCGGCCCGATCCACAGATAGCGCAGCCGCTCCAACGCGTCCGGCACGCGGATCAGCGTGCCCGCGGTGCCGTCGACCTGCACGTGCACACCGTCGGGCAGCGCGTCGAACACGCCGGACAGCGCGCCGCGCACGTCGCCCGCGAGGCCGACCACCGCGAGCTCGCCGCTCGCGTCCACGAGCCTGGCTTTGGCGCGCAGCACGAACATCGACAGGCGCTTTTGCACGGCGGCCTGCACGTCTTTCGATACCAGCAGCCGGATCGTGTCGCCGCTGCGCCAGCAGAGGAACGACGCGAGCAGCCGGCCCTTGGCCGAGCAGTAGCCGGCGAGGCGCGCGTTCGCGGCATCGAGATGCTGGACGTCGTTGGTCAACTGGGCGTGCAGGAAGCTGGCCGCGTCGTCGCCGGTCGTGTCGATCACGCCGAACTGCGACAGCGGCATGTACGCGCCATGTTCGAGCACAGCGGCGAATTCTTCGGCCGACGGGCGCGGCAGGATGGGCAGGGCGGCGGGCGTCGCCGCGGTGGGAGTAAGACCGGAAGCGTTACCTGGGGCGTTCACGAGCGGTGTGTTCATGGATTCCGGGAACAGTCAATTCTGACTTTGGCTAAGGCAAACAGTTATTATATTCAGTCCAACCCAGTCACGTTTCGCATGACCCTTTTCAAGAAATGTTTCGCAGCCGGCGCGCTCGTCGTTGTGCTGGCCGCGGCGGCCATCGCCGCTGGATACTATTGGGCCACCCGCCCGCTCGCATTGACCCCGGCGCAACTCGACGTCACCGTCAAACCGCACAGCAGCCTGCGCAGCGTCGCGCTGCAGCTCAATCGCGGCGGCGTGCCGGTCGAACCCGAGCTGTTCATCGCGATGACGCGGCTGCTCGGGCTGCAAAGCGATCTGAAGTCCGGCAACTACGAGTTCAAGAGCGGCATCACGCCTTACGAGGTGCTGCAGAAAATCGCCCGCGGCGACGTCAACGAATACGTGGCGACGATCATCGAAGGCTGGACCTTCAAGCGCATGCGCGCCGAGCTCGACGCGAATCCCGCGCTCAAGCACGACACGCTCGGCATGAGCGACGCCGATCTGATGAGCGCAATTGGCGCGCCCGAGGCGTCGATCGGCAACGGCGAAGGGCTGTTCTTCCCGGATACCTACCTGTTCGACAAGGACACGAGCGACCTCGACATCTACCGCCGCGCTTACCGGCTGATGCGCGTGCGGCTCGACGAAGCGTGGCTCGCGCGCGCGCCGAATCTCCCGTACAAGACGCCGTACGACGCGCTGACGATGGCGTCGATCATCGAAAAGGAAACCGGCAAGGCGTCCGACCGGGCGCTCGTCGCCGCCGTGTTCGCCAACCGTCTGCGCGCGGGCATGCCGCTGCAGACCGACCCGACGGTGATCTACGGGATGGGCGACAGCTACGCCGGCCGCATCAGGAAGAAAGACCTGCAGACCGACACTCCCTACAATACCTACACCCGGATGGGCCTACCGCCGACGCCGATCTCGCTGCCGAGCGTCGCGTCGCTGCAGGCGGCGATGAACCCGGCGCCAAGCAGCGCGCTGTACTTCGTGTCGCGCGGCGACGGCAGCAGCATCTTTTCTGACACCCTCGGCGAACACAACAAGGCCGTGGACAAATACATTCGAGGGCAATGATGGCGCGCGGCAAATTCATCACTTTTGAAGGCATCGACGGCGCGGGCAAGACCACCCATCTGGGCTGGTTCCGCGAACGCCTCGAGGCGAAGCTCGCGCCGAGCGGCCGCTCGGTCGTGATGACGCGCGAGCCCGGCGGCACACCGCTCGGCGAGCAGATCCGCGAGATTGTGCTGCATCAGAAGATGGACCTCGAAACCGAGGCGCTGTTGATGTTCGCGCTGCGCCGCCAGCATCTGGCCGAGGTGATCGAGCCGGCGCTCACGCGCGGCGACTGGGTGCTGTCCGACCGTTTCACCGACGCCACGTTCGCGTACCAGGGCGGCGGCCGCGGCCTGCCGCGCGACAAACTCGAGACGCTCGAGCGCTGGGTGCAGGGCGGCTTCCAGCCGGATTTGACCGTGCTGTTCGACCTGCCGCCCGCCGTCGCCAACGAGCGGCGCAGCGCGGCGCGCAACCCGGATCGTTTCGAGAGCGAGTCGGCGGCGTTTTTCGAGCGCACGCGCGCCGAATACATGCGCCGCGCCGAAGAAGCGCCGCATCGATTCGCTATCATCGACTCTTCGCAGAGCATCGTGAGAATTCAGAAGCAGCTTGAAGAGTTGATCGCAACTCTTTGATTTCAGGTCGATATAACCGATCCTTATAACCGCGTGCCAAGTTGATTCGCTATCTGAAGCAACGCGTGCAACCAATTGATTCATAAAGACAAACGATGATCTATCCGTGGCAAGCCGATGACTGGAGCCGCCTGCAACAACTGCGCGGCCACTGGCCGCACGCGTTGTTGCTGCACGGTCAGGCGGGCATCGGCAAGCTGCGCTTCGCGCAGCATCTCGCGCAGGGTCTGCTGTGCGAGGCGCCGCAGCCGAACGGCGAGCCGTGCGGTGCGTGCGTGGCCTGCAACTGGTTCGCGCAAGGCAATCACCCCGACTACCGCATCGTCGTGCCGGAAGCGCTCGCCGCCGAAGCCGGTCTCGCGAACGCCGCGAATGGCGCCGACGACAAGGCAGAAAAAGCCGAAGGTGACGAAGGCAAGAAGACCCGCACGCCGAGCAAGGAAATCAAGATCGAACAGATCCGCGGTCTGCTCGACTTCGTCGGCGTCGGTTCGCACCGCGGCGGCGCGCGCGTGGTCGTGCTGTATCCGGCCGAGGCGCTCAACGTCGCGGCCGCCAACGCGTTGCTGAAGAC
>NZ_JBFPKG010000120.1:0-5348 GCF_040948665.1 Paraburkholderia sp. BR14320 | reverse complement strand
GCTCTTCGGCCCCATCGGCAACATTCCACCTGCCGAGGCAGAAGCCGCTTACTATGCAAATCTCGCTGAGTCTGTCACTGTGGCATGACGCAAGCAAAACGGTCTCCGGAAAACCCGGGGCGGCTCAGTCGCGGTGGCAACGGGTGCTCGGACAGCACAGCAGGCAAGCGTCTGATTACCGCATTGCCCACGGGCAGACTAATCCCGAATTCGAGCAGGAATCCGTGTATCTGGTTGATCGTCTTGACGCGGTCCTGTACGAATGAGTCCCGAACCTTGTGTAATGCGCACAGGGTCTGCTGCGATTCGGTCTTGGGAGTCACGAACCGCATTGAGGGACGCGACGCCGCCTCGCAGATTGCCTCGGCATCGACAAAATCATTCTCGTTACTCTTGACGAACGGACGGACGAATTGCGGAGAGATGAGCTTCACCTGATGGCCCAAGGTCGCCAGCCTCCGCGCCATGTGGTGCGCGTCTGCACATGCCTCCATTACCAGCGTGCAGGCATGAAGCGTCGCGAGAAACTCGATTAGCTGCTTGCGGCTCAGCTTGTTGCGGAATATGGCCTTTCCTCTTGCGTCCTGTCCATGCAGATGGAACGAATGTTTGCCGAGATCGATTCCGATGAGCGTCACGTCTTGCACGATGTTCTCCTGTTCGCAATTGACGCGGTAAGGTTAGCGCACGCGTCGCAGGTGGGGGCGATCATCTCATTAGCACGTTTAGCCGATGAACCCCGGTGCTTGGGTAGCCAGTTATGGTGCGGCGAACGCCTCATCCATCTGCCGCGAGCGTTTGACTTCGTCGCTTTGAAGATAGATCGAGGTTGTTGCGATGGAGCGTGGCGTAGGTTGTCTCGCACGGTCGTCAACTCCGCGCCGCGAGCGAGTGCATGGGGGGCGTGGGTATGACGCGTCCAGTGAGGCCTTGCGCGGCGCGACTTTTCAGCCAGTACGGGATGATCGGTGCCAATGACATCGGCGGTCAGGCGGAAAAAGCCGCGCATCATAACCACAGACAGGAACGGGTGAAGCCTGTTGCTCCTTTCGTCAAAACTCGGCAGTAGTGGGGCTTTCGGATCCCTGCGCTGCGGTGTCACCGGCAGGCGCCTCTGCATAGGGTATTTCGAGAGCGACGCGCGCGAGGGGCGGCAAAGCTACCTTGCCCGGCTTACGGCCCTTGCCCACGAGATTGAGCCAGTGGACACCGCGTTCATCGTTAGGATATCGCCAAACCTCGCGCCGACGAACTCACTCACCCGCAGCCCGGTCGCGTAGGCAAGGTGGAGCAGAAAGCGAAGCCGCTGCGCGGCGGGTGCTTCCCAGCCGCAGGACCATTCCAGCGCGTTGGCAATTGTGCGAACCAACCCCCATTCTCCATCTGTGAAGCCGCGTGACGCGGGTCGTGCCGCGAACCTTGATAGCAGCAAACGGATTGGTGAGCACGTAGCGTTGCTCGATCAGGCAGCGAAACAATGCACCAAGCACAGAGAGTGCGTAGGCTGTCGAGCGCGCCGACAAGCTTCCAGAGAACGGGCGCGAGTCGGGTGCGTTGCGCGGCCGCGGCGGTTCGACCCACCGCTCGCGGGGACCGGGATACCGCAGAAAGCTACGATAGGCGATCGCATCCTCGGTCGTGAGTGAGGACAATGCTCGTCCGCGCTCGACGATGGCCCAGAGGATCAGGCGTTCAGCCTCCTTGCGGTAGGCGCAGTGCGTGGCAGGCGTTTCATGCAACGCCTGGCAGGCGTGACCCGCGACATAGTCGTGCGCGGCAGACTTCGCAGCGGGTGCCGCCGGGTGGCTCGTGCGGCAGCTTCCGGGCGGCCCCGGCGAGCCTGCGCGCTTGACGCGAAGAACATCCGCGACTGACGGAACGCGCCCACTCGTTGATTTCCGCAACCTCGCCAAGTGTCGTCGTTCCCTAGGAGCGGTTGAGAGTGCCGCACGAGGTGGTACGTTCAGTGTCGTCCCTTCGTCCTGTCGGGTACCGACCGTATCGCTATGCTCCCCATGAAATTGGCTGAGCACTTGCCGACCTGGCATCTCTGCGGATCGCAGGAGTGCCTTTGCTGCTTTCGTCGCTTACTGCAGCAATTCAATGGCCTGCGCTGCACAATGGCGATCCCGCAAGCATCTGGATACACAGGTTTTCTTGGAGGACGCTCAAAGCTTTGCCTGGCAGGGGTTACTCAGTGGTGACGTCGCTTGTTCGGAAAGGAAGATCCGTTCGGCGGCAAACCTCGAGGAAACAAAGGTCAGCGGGCTCAGATTTCCGAAGCCGGCTTGTGGCGGGAAATCGTCTTGCGGATCGTCGATCAGATGATGCGGTTATTTGTCGTGTAGTTAAAAAGTAAACCCTCGCGATGTGCTCGTCTGCGCGCGAGACGACGAATGATCGCTCAATTCGGGAAAATATTAAATATCGCTGCCTGCTGGCCGCCGCCGAGCCCGGGTGCTGGCTGACCGAAAGCGACGCCGACGAAACGAACCGGCGTCCGGTGCTGCTCGAGATCAGCGGACTGATCGCGGGTTAGGGCGACCGCGATCGTTCGGGCATGCCGCCGGTGCGCGTGCTCGACTACATCAACCTGGTGCTGCGTCGTGGCAACACGCTGGGCGTGATCTGCGAATCGGGATCGGGCAAGTCGACGCTCGCGTATGTGATTGCCGGACTGCTCGCGCCGGCGCAAGGCGAGATTCGCTTCGCGGGCAAGTTTGCCGAGCGAGAGCGCGACCTGTATCGACGCATCAAGCTGGCGTTCCAGAACGCCGACAAGGTGCTCCTGGCGAGCTGTCGGGCGGACAGAAGCGGCGCGTGAACCTCGCGCTCGCGGCCGAGCCCGAGCTGATCATCTGCGACGAAGTGACGTCGGCGC
The DNA here is from genome assembly GCF_040948665.1 of Paraburkholderia sp. BR14320. NCBI lineage: Bacteria > Pseudomonadati > Pseudomonadota > Betaproteobacteria > Burkholderiales > Burkholderiaceae > Paraburkholderia > Paraburkholderia sp. BR14320. The sequence goes on along the minus strand of NZ_JBFPKG010000120.1, from coordinate 2,467 downwards.
TCGACTCGGTGGTTGGCGCGGCGATTCTGGATCTGCTCGTCGAACTGCGCCGCGAGCTGGACATGTCGTACCCTGTTCATCAGCCACGACCTGTCGACGGTGCGCTCGATCTGCGACGACATCGTCGTGATGTACAAAGGCCACAAGGTCGATGCGTGCGACCGCGGCGCGTTGTTCAGCCAGCCCCGCCATCGTACACGTCGCTGCTGATCGATTCGGTACCGGAGATGCGGGTGAACTGGCTCGAGGAGACGGCCATGCGCGCGAAAGCGTGAGCGGCGCAACGCACGGCGGTCGCTACCGTCGTGCCGCGTTGCTGGAAGAAAAACAAACGACGCCGTTCAGTCTCGCGACTGAACGGCGTCGATGCCTTACAAAACCGGCTTACGCGCGCCAGACGCTTCGGCGAACCAGTAGCCCATATTCATCCCGGACGGATTCGACTTGTAGCCGCCCATCTTCTTCGATACGCCGTCGAGAATCACGTCGAACACCGGCACGACGGTGCCCGAGCTTTCGTGCACGAGCGTCTGCGTATCGCCGTAGATCGCCTTGCGTTTCGCGAAGTCCCCTTCCGAGTGCGCCGCAGTGAGCAGTTGATCGAGCTTCGGATGCTGCCAATGCGCTTCATTGGTGGGCGACTTCGACGTGTAGAACAGCTCGAAGATGTCTCTGGTCTCATCGAGTGAGCAGCGATCTTGCGGCAGGAGAATCGCGTTCGTCGCTACATTCGCCGATCCGGCCGCTCCGGTGATTCATTCTATTGATGGATGCGCCGCCTACCCAAATACGCCATTTTTGACCCCTCATCGCTTTTTGGTATGGGTGCGGACGCGGCGTCGACCATATCAAAACAGCATGGCCTCCCGATACTTGCGAATTTGTCATCGCGAATATTGCTTCTTACACTTCGAGCTCAACTGCATGCCGACAGTGTGGGTCCAGCGATCAGATGTGGCTTCACCATGCTGCGTCGTCGAGCTTCGACGGAGCGGATCTGCGATGTTCCAACTGCACGCTCTTATCCCCAAGGCCCGGCTCAAAAGTGAAACAACCGTTATTGAAAATCGACATCGACGTGACGCTGCCGACGCATGTCGACGTCGCGGTGATCGGCGGCGGCGCGGCGGCCGTGTCGACCGCCTATGAACTGAACCGGCTCGGCAAGCGCGTCGCGGTGTTCGAAAAAGGTCATATCGCCGCCGAGCAGGGTAGCCGCAACTGGGGCTGGTGCCGCACGTTCGGCCGCGACCTTCGCGAGCTCGGCATGGCGAAGCTGAGCGTGCAGCGCTGGACGGATCTCGCCGGCGAAATCGGCGCGGACGTCGGCTTTCGCAAGACCGGTATCACCTTCGTCACGCGCAGCGAACAGGAACTCGCGGGCTGGCAGGCGTGGTTCGATTTTGCGCGGCGCAGTGGGGTCGCCGCGCAGATGCTTTCGCGCGATGAGGCCAACAAGGTGTACGCCGCTGGAGGCTCGCCGTGGATGGGCGGCGTGCGCACCTTCGACGACGGCAACGCGGACTCGTCTTGCGCAATTCCGCTGCTCGCGCAGCGTGCGGCCGCGCAAGGCGTGGCGATCCCGCAGGACTGTGCGGTCAACGATCTGATCTTCGAGGCCGGCCGCATCGCCGGCATCGAGACGTAGCGCGAACGCGTGCGCGCCGATGCGGTGGTGATCGCCGCAGGCGCATGGTCGTCGCTGTTCTGCCTGAAACAGAAGATCGTGCTGCCGGCGCTGAACGTCTATTCGTCCGCGTCGAAATGGGGCGGCGATATTCGTCTCGCGTTCAGTGGGCCGCTGAAGACACCGGAATTTGCGCTGCGCGAGCGCGCCGATGGTGGCGACACGCTCGCGAAGAGCGGCCGTGGGACCGTGCACGTGGTGCCCAACAGCCTGCGCTACGGGATGCGTTTCAAAGGCTGTACGCGAGCCGGCGCAGCAGCATCAAGGTGCAATTCGGCGGGGAGTTTTTCCGGCAGCTGTGGAACGAGTTCAGCTATCTGCATCTCGGACGCTCGCCGTTCGTGCGCAACCGCGTGCCGGACCCGGCGCCGGACCTGTCGCTGGTGCGCTCGGCTTATGATGAAGCGGGCAAGGTGTTTCCGCAGTTCGATCCGTCGAAGGTGGACATCGCGTCGGGCGGCGCGATCGACAATACGCCCGATGGAATTCCGGTCGTCTCCGAATGCGTCCAGCATCCCGGCATCTATCTGTGCACCGGGTCAGCGGACACGGCTTCAGCAGCTCGCTCGGTGCGGGCCGCATGCTCGCCCAAGCAATCGTGACGGGGGAAACGGAAACGCTGGCACCCACCGAGTAGTTCGCCATCCCGATCAAGCGCGATACCGTCGGCGAGGTCGAGCAGTGGCGGCAGCACGTGGCTGCGGTCGAGACCGCTCGCGCGCGATGCCAGCTCGACGAGTTGCACGGCGTCGCTCGCGCCGAGCGGGCGCAGCCGCTCGT
>NZ_JBFPKG010000011.1:0-171223 GCF_040948665.1 Paraburkholderia sp. BR14320 | reverse complement strand
GTCAGCAGTTGCCGCAGCTCGCGCTGCACGGCCGCGATCAGCGCGTCCTCGCCGCCCGCTTCGCGGCCGCCCGACAGTTGCGTGAGCGCGTCGCGCAGATACTGCGCCGCGTGCCCGGTCGAATCGCGCATCTCCTGCGTGCCGCCTTGCTGCACCCACAACAGACCCGGCACGCCGGCGTTCTCGGCTTTCATCGGACCGCGCGCCGCGCGCGAGAAGCCGAGCAGCGCGGCGAGCTTGTCTTCGGCTTCGTCCTCGCTATACACGGCCTGACCGATCCTCAGCTCGCAGCGCTGACGCGACACGAACTGCTTCGACAGACGGCACGCTACCCCATCGAGCTCGAAGCTGACCTCGACCGACGGCTGCCCGTTCGCGAGTCCCCACGGCAACAGGTCCTTCAGATGCGAGGCCTTGTAGCGTTCGAGGAACACCGTGCGCACCGCTTCGGCAATCGTGCTTTTGCCGGCCTCGTTCGGGCCGACGAACAGGTTGAGACCGGGCTGCAGATCGTCGATCACGAGCTGCCCGCCGAACTGCCTGAATTCCTGAATCGCGATACGTTGCAGCTTCATGCACAGGCTCCTTCACGCGGCGCTTCAGGTTGCCGATCGCGCGCCTGCGCGGGTGGTGCGGCATGGGAATCGCGGTGCCACTGTTCGCGCTGAAAGCGCGCCAGCAGCAGCAACGCTTCCGCCGCGCGCCGCGCCTGTTGCGGATCGGCCTGTGCGTCTTCCTGCAAGGCGCGCAGCCGCGCGACCACCTTCGCGAGATAGCCGCTTTGCGCGCCGAGTTCGGCGAGATCGTCGGCGGTGGGCAGCACGTGCAGGCTGCTCAGATCGGCACGCAACGCGCGCACGCACGCGCGAGCCTCTTCGACCGCGACATGCAGCGCCTCGGCATCGGCAAGCGCCGCGGTGCCGCCGACCTCGATGCGCAGCACGTCATTCGCGCCGAGTTCGGCGAGGCGGGCTTTCAGTGCGTCGATGTCGGTCGGCACCGAAATCGTCTCATCCCAGCGATGCCAGCGGTATTGCCCGACTCGCACCGCCTCGACCTGCGGCGACGCTCCCGGCTCGCTTATCGTGACGTCGAGCACGAAGCCCGGTTCGTTCGAGCGGAAACGGTCCTGTTCGTGCGTGCCCGCGTACCAGGTGCGTTCGTCGACGCGCAGATGGCCGTGCCAGTCGCCGAGCGCCAGATAGTCGAGCCGCGCGCTCACGGCGCGCGTCGGCGCGATCGGGTTCGACGAATCGATGCCCTCCTGCAGGATGCCGCCGACGCTGCCCTGCGCAAGCCCCACGCGGTGATAGCCGGGCGGCGTCTCGGTGGAATCGAAGAATGCGGTGGTGTCGTCGTAGGTGATGCGCTGCGTGAGCGGCGCGCACAGCAGCGCGCAACGGCACGCATCGAGCAGCACGACGCCGGTTTCGAGCACGACGCGCACGTTCGGCGGCACGCAATTGAGCCGCTGCGCGCGGGTCCACACGCTTTCGACGAGCGCCGCGTCGTGATTGCCCGGCAGCATGATCCAGGTTCCGGAAAACGCTTGCAGTGCGCCGAACAAACGACGGATCACGGTGTCCGACACCGTCTGCAGGTCGAACACGTCGCCCGCGACGAGCACCGCGTCGACGTTGCGCGCGGCCGCTTCTTCGGCGATGCGGCGCACGGTGTCGAAGCGCGCTTGAGCGAGATGCGCGGCCTCGTCCGGTTCGAACTGACCGAACTGCGTACCGATCTGCCAATCCGCGGTGTGCAGAAACCTGATCACTGTGCCTCCATTGCGATTGCGTTGCGTCGTCTTGCGTGCGGCTCGACGACGAGCCCAACCGCGAATGTTACCTTGCCGAAGCCCCCGCGCGTATTGCATGCGCGTATCCAGGCTGGACGCGTGCGCGGGCCGTACCGCATCATTGCAACCAAACCGGCTGCCGCGCTACTTTTCAGCCGCCCGCCGCCCGACACGATCAACCGCGCCCGATGGACAAGACCACCGAACTGAAGAACGCCAAGCGCACGCCTTTACTGCTGCTGCTTGCGGCCGCCTGCGTTTTCGTCGTCACCGCGTTCCTGCCGCGCGGCCTGTGGGTCGACGGCATCAAGGCCGTCGCCGAGGCCGCGATGATCGGCGCGCTCGCCGACTGGTTCGCGGTCGCGGCGCTGTTTCGGCGCGTGCCGATTCCGGTCGTGTCCGCGCACACCGCGATCATCCCGCGCAACAAGCACAAGATCGCCGACAACCTCGCGCACTTCGTGCAGGACAAGTTTCTCGACGTGCCGTCGCTGGTCGGTCTGATCCGCCGGCACGATCCGGCGCAGACCATCACCACGTGGCTCAGCGAATCGGCCAACACCGCGCGTCTCGGCGACTACGTGGTGCGCCTCACCGGCGGCATCCTCGAGGTGGCCGACGACGCGCGCATCCAGAACTTCATCAAGGACGGCCTGCGCGACGTTCTCGCGAAGGTCGATCTGTCGCAATCGCTCGGCGCGATCCTCGACACGCTGACGCGCGACGGCCGTCATCAGGAACTGCTCGACACCGCGATCGATCAGGTGATCGCGGTGCTGCGCGAGGCGCCGGCGCGCGAGTTCATTGCCGCGCGCATCGTCGATTGGGTGAAAAGCGAGTATCCGACGATGGAGAAGTTTCTGCCGTCGGCGTGGATCGGCGACAAGGGCGCCGAAGCGATCGCGAGCGCCGCGAACCGTATGCTCGAACAGATCGCCGAGAACCCCGCGCACGAGTTGCGCGACAGGTTCGACCGGGTGGTGCAGAAGCTGATCGTGCGGCTGAAGACCGATCCGGTTTTCCTGCAACAGGGCGAAGCGCTGAAGCGCTATCTGGTCGAAGGGGAGGCTTTCAGCAGCTACGTGAAGGACATGTGGGGCGAACTGCGCGCGTGGCTCAAGCGCGACCTGCAAAGCACCGACTCGGCACTGCATGCGCGTGTCGCCGCGATGGGCGCGTGGGTCGGCCGCGAACTCGCGCGCGATCCAGCGCTGCGGCAATCGCTGAACGATCACCTCGAAGAAGCCGCGCGCGCGATGGCGCCCGACTTCGCGCAGTTCCTCACGCGCCATATCAGCGATACCGTGAAGAACTGGGACGCCCATGAGATGTCACGCCAGGTCGAGATGAATATCGGCAAGGATCTGCAGTACATCCGCATCAATGGGACGATCGTCGGAGGATTTATCGGCTTGCTGCTGTACGTGAGCTCGCAGTTGCTGGAGATGTTGCGGGTGCATGTAGGCTGACGATTCGCGCTCATCGAGCCACCCGACACGTAGCCGCGCGTGAGCCCTGCTCGCACCAAACCGCCTACAATTCGGGCATATGTCTTGCGGACGACCAGTGCTCCGCTCGGTCGTCAACGCGTCCCAACCGGAATTGTGTTTACATGAAAATATCGCTGCCGCCGCCGCATGGGCGCCCCAATCGCGTTTATCCGCCGGGCACGCCGGGCCTGCATGGCCTCGTGTCGCTGATCACCGGCGTGGTGGTGGTGTGCGCGCTGTACTTCGGCCGGGAGGTGCTGATTCCGATCACGTTGTCGGTGCTGCTGAGCTTCCTGCTCGCGCCGCTCGTGCAGATGCTGCGGCGTCTGCACATGGGCCAGTTGCCGTCCATCTTCATCGCGGTGCTGTTCGCTCTCGCGTCGCTGCTCGCGGTCGGTGCGCTGATCGGCGCGCAGCTGGTGCAGCTCGCGAACGCGCTGCCGCAGTACCAGGAAGCGATCGAGCAGAAGATCGAAACGGTGCAGGAAAAAACCGTGGGCCGCGCCGATTCGCTGATGAGCAGCGCCGCCAGCGCGCTGCAGCGCATGGCGCCGTCGCGTCCCGCGCCGCCGCGCCCGACCGGCCGCGCCGCGCGCAACGCGCCGCAGGTGCCGCAACAGGTTGAGGTGCACGAGCCCGCGCCGACGCCGGTGCAGCTCGCGCAGCGCGCGCTGACCCCGGCCATCGCGCCGATCGAGACGACCTTCATCGTGCTCGTCGTGACGATCTTCATCCTGTTGCAGCGCGAGGATTTGCGCGACCGTCTGATCAGCCTGTTCGGCTCTCGCGATCTGCACCGCACGACCACCGCGATCAACGACGCCGCCGGGCGCCTGTCACGCTATTTCGTCGCGCAGCTCGGCGTGAATCTGAGCGCGGGCGGCATCATCGCGATCGGGCTCGCGATCATCGGCGTACCGGGTGCGCTGCTGTTCGGCGTGATCGCCGCTTTGCTGCGCTTCGTGCCATACATCGGCATCTGGATCGCGGCGATCCTCGCGGTGTTTCTCGCGGCCGCGATCCAGCCGCAATGGACGATGGCGGTCCTCACGCTGATCCTGTTCATCGTCGTCGACGTGGTCGCCGGGCAGATCGCCGAGCCGCTGCTGTACGGTCATCGCTCGGGCCTGTCGCCGCTCGCGGTGGTGGTCGCGGCGATTTTCTGGAGCTGGCTGTGGGGGCCGATCGGCCTCGTGCTGTCGACGCCGCTCACGCTGTGCGTCGTCACGCTCGGGCGCTACGCGGACCGCTTGAACTTCCTGACCGTGCTGCTCGGCGATCAGCCCGCGCTGACGCCCGCGCAGAACTTCTATCAGCGCCTGCTCGCCGACGATCCGCACGAGGCGATCGTGCAGGCCGAACGGCTGCTGCGTGAGATGTCGCTGATCGACTACTACGACAAGGTCGCGCTCGAAGGCCTGCGGCTCGCGCGCAACGACGCGCAGCGCGGCGTGCTGATGCCCGAGCAGTTGCAGCGGATCAACGACGCGCTCGCCGATATCGTCGAGAACCTCGAAATCGCCGACGGACTGCGCGACACGCTGGCGCCGGCCGAACCGGCTGACACGGGCAATGCGCTGCTTGCCGGGGCGCCGCCGGACCTGGCGTCGCCGGGCGCGGGCGCCTCGGAGCGCTACGGCAGCGATCTGCGGTCGCGCTCGCCACAGTCGGACGAAGCGAGCAAGGTCGCAGTGTTGTGCGTGCCCGGCCGCGGCGCATTCGACGAAGTGACGACGGCCATCGCCGTGCAACTCTTGAACCGCCAGGGTTTCGCGCCGCTGATGGCGACGCACTCGGGCTATCGCAGCGCGCGCGCCGATGAGCCGAGCTTCAAGGACACCTCGATCATCTGCATCGTGTCGCTCGACGCGCCCGAGTCGCCGCCGTATCTGCGCAACATGCTGCGGCGCACGCGCGAATGGCGGCCGCGCGCGACGCTGGTGGTCGGCGTCGGCGACGCGCCGGACGACAGCGCCGAACTCGATGCGGGCGGCGAGCTGCATGCGTCGCCGACGTTCCGCGCGATGATCCAGGCATGTCACGCGGCGACGAGCGGGCAGCCCATGCGACAGCAATCGCAGGCGGCCAGCGCGGGCTGAGACCGCGCTGGATCAACGCGTCTGCTCGCTGCTCAGCAATCGTTCGAGCGGCTCGGGCAGACCCCGATTCGGCTTGACTGGCGGCTGGGCGAAACTGCCCTTCGTCGCCTTTTTCGGACCTAACCGGATAAGGCCCTCGAGCTGCGTAATCGCACTCGACACACCATCGACCACCGGCACCGGCAATTCGTCACGTATCTCACGTGCGAGACCCGCTAGCGGCGCGCCGGCGATGATGATGACGTCGGCGCCGTCATCGTCGACAACCTGGTTGCACAGCGCCTTCAGTCTCGCTGCGTGATCCTGCTGCACGCTGCCGATATCGTGCAACGGCTCGTCGAGCGCGCGGATGCTGGCGAGCCGGCTCGCCAGATGACTGCGCCCGACAGTCTCGCGGTACCACGCCTTGATTCGCGGCGAGATCGCGATGATCGAGAAGCGCTGCCCGAGCGCTGCCGCAGTCAGCAATGCCGACTCGGTCAGCCCGACTACCGGCACGTCGAGCAGTTCCTTGATGCCCTGCAGGCCCGGATCGCCGAACGCCGCGACCACCACACCATCGTAGGTGCCATGGCGTTCGGCCGCCACGCACGCGCTCGCGTACGCGCCGACCAGCGCTTCGAAGCGGGTCTCGATGTAGGCAACGCCGAACGGCGCGGTCGCAACCTCGATCTCGGTATCAGGTGAAGCACTGCGTTGCGCCTCCGTCCGGATCAGCGCCGATACACTTTCGGAGATATTCGGATTGATCACCAGGATCTTCATACTGCTCTCCACTTCAGAGGTCGACGTACTGGGGCTTGCCAGCGGCCAGAAAGCGGCCCCGGCCCGCTTCCGGCTCGAGATAGCGCCCGCTCTCGACCAGCAGTTCGCCGCGTGACAGACAGTGCTTCGGCCAACCCTGGACGGTGCGTCCCTCGTACGGCGTGTAGTCGACGTTGTGATGCAGCGCGTCGTTCGCAATGGTGATCTGCTTGAGCGGGTCCCAAAGCACGATGTCGGCGTCGGCGCCGACGGCGATCGTCCCCTTGCGCGGATAGAGGCCGTACAGCTTCGCGGGATTCAGCGACGTCAGTTCGACGAACTTGTGCAGCGACAGCTTCCCGCGGTTCACGCCATCGAACAGTAGCGCCAGGCGGGTTTCGATGCCGGGGATGCCGTTCGGGATGTGCTCGAACGACACTTCCTCGCCACCGGGCTTTTTGCCCTGCGGATCGTCGTATGAGAACGGCGCGTGGTCGGATGAGAAGACGCTGAATACGCCGCGCTTTAATGCGCTCCACACGGCCTTCTGGCTGGACGAGTCGCGTGGCGGCGGACTGCAAACGCACCTGGCGCCGTGATAGCCGTCCTCGTGGCCGAGATCTTCGGCCGTCAGGTAAAGGTATTGCGGGCAGGTCTCGGCATAGATGTTCAGGCCGCGCTGCTGCGCCCATTCGATCTGCTCGATCGCGTCCTGTCCCGACACATGCACGATCAGAATCGGCACGTCGACCAGTTCGGAGAACGCGATCGCCCGATGCGTCGCTTCCCGCTCGACCACCGCCGGGCGCGACAGCGCGTGATACTTCGGCGCGTGCTTGCCGGCTTCGGTGAGACGGTCGGTCAGCCACGCGATGCAATCCGAATTCTCGGCATGCACCATGACCAGCGCCTGGTTGCGGCGCGCCACATCCATCACCTCGAGGATCTCGCGGTCGCTGAGCTTGAGATCGTCGTAGGTCATATAGATCTTGAACGACGTGTAACCGGCGGCGATCAATTCCGGGAGTTCGCGTTCCAGCACCTCCGGTGTCGGATCGGAGACGATCAGGTGGAACGCGTAGTCGGTGACCGCGCGGCCTTCGGCGCGGCGATGGTAGTCGGCCACCGCGGCTTTCAGCGATTGCCCTTTTGCCTGCGCGGCGAACGGGATCACGGTCGTGGTCCCGCCGCACACGGCAGCACGGGTGCCGCTGTTGAAGTCGTCCGCCATCTTCAGCCCGTCCGGCATGGGTTGATCGAGATGGCAGTGCGCGTCGATGCCGCCGGGCAACGCCAGCAGGCCGGTGGCGTCGATCTCGCGCCTGCCGGCATCGAGATCGCGGCCCAGCGCGACGACGATGCCGTCCTTCACGCCAATATCGCAATTGAAGCGCTCGGACGCGGTTACCACGTCAGCGTTGCGGATTACCAGGTCGTACATGGTTGTCATGACGGTCCTCTCAAACGACTTCGGAGAACAGGCGGCCCCAGCTTGCAAGCCGGGTCGTATCGTAGCCAGCGAGCTTCAACGATTTCCACACCACGGTGGAGATCGTGTCGTAGAGCGGGACACCGTGGTGCCGCTCCACTTCCGAGGCCAGATGCGCAGCGTGCAGGTTGGTGCAGAAAGTGACGATCGCTTCCGGCCGGTGCTCGGCGACATCGCGGATCTGTGCACGCAGCGTCTCTTCGCTTACCTCGGAGAACTCGAAGTTCACCTTCAGGCCGAGGTGGTTTTCGGATGAGCAGTCGATGCCGCTGTCGCGGTAATTGGCGACGATCTTCTGCTGGACATCCTTCAGATACGGACTGACCAGGCCGAATTTCTTCACGCCGGTCTTGTCCAGAATCTCGTTCAGCGCCAGTACCGACGTGGTTGCGGGAATGCCGGTCGCTTCCTGGATTTCGCGGCACAGGCGGCGGTCGGTCTCGAAACCGAGCCAGCCGGACGAGGTGCCGTTCCATCCGATCACGTCGACCTTGGCGTCGGCCAGCAGCCGCGCGGCCTGAATGATGTTGGTGGTGTCGAACTGTCCGAGCGCCTGCCCGGATAGCGAGATTTCGGTGACCTTGAAGCGGGAAAAATGGGCACTGACACCGGGCAACTGGGCCACCATCGCGCTCGTGATCGGTTCGAGCGCGGTGTTGGACGACGGGGTAAGCATGCCGAGCATGACGCGTTTGCTCATGATGAAGTCAGCAATCAAGTGTTAAGGGTGAAGAAAGTCCGGCTTAGACGGGCAATTTGCGTTCGTAGTCGATCAGCGTCGAACAGACGAGGAGCCCTCCGCCTGCGGCGGCGAAAAACATCAGCGCCAGAAAATACGAACCGGTGGCCTGCACGATCAAGCCGACGATGATCGGAACCAGAACGCCGCCGATATTGCCGCCCAGGTTCATGAAACCGCCGAGAAAGCCGACCTTGTCGCGTGTCCCGAGGATGGACGGCAGGCACCAGTAAAGACCGCACCAGCGCAGGAAGAACAACGTGGAGGCCAGCAATACCACCACCGCCGCGGCATTCCCGACATAGGCGACCGAGAAGATCGACACGGTTGCCGCCACCGCGGCGATTCCGAACAGCGTGCGCATCACGCGGTTGGGCGAACCGCCCGCCGCCTTCCACTTGTCGGCGATCCAGCCGCCGATCAGTTCGCCGACGAAGCCGCTGAAGAAGATCGCGAAACTGGCTCCGCCCATCTGCTGGATGTTGAAGCCGTGAACCTTGTTCAGATAGTTCGGCATCCAGGTGAGCAGGCCGTAAAACAACGAGTTGAAGCACATCCAGCCAAAGAACATACCCCACACCGAGCGATACCGGAAAAAATCCAGGCTGCGGCCGCTGGCATGAACCGGCTCGCTGAGGTGCTCTTCCTGCAGCGCCGCTTCGAGATACTCGGCTTCGGCCTGATTCACGGCCGGATGCTCACGCGGGTTGTTGCGGATGTAGTACCAGGCAAACAGGCCGGCGAGCATGGTTCCGATACCGGCCACCACGAAGGAAGTGCGCCACGATCCGAATTCGCTGATCAGCCCGGAGATGATCACCGCGCCGAGTGCCGCTCCCAGCGGCGCGCCGCCGTCGAGCAGCGTCGCCCCGCGGCCGCGTTCGTGCCGCGTCATCCACATTGCGTTGAGCTTGCCGCCCGCCGGATAGATCGGTGCTTCGGCAGCGCCCAGCCCCAGCCGCGTGAAGATCAGCGCGGTCGCCGACGTGCAGACCGCGGCAATGCCCTGGAAGAAGCCCCAGAACAACGTTGCACAGGCGATCACGATGCGCGGTTTGAAACGGTCAGCCAGCATGCCCCCTGGAATCTGCATGAACGCGTAGGTCCAGAAGAACGAACTGAGGATCAGTCCCTGCACTGCCGGGGCGATATGAAACTCCTTGGCGATGAGGGGCATCGCGACGGACAGCGAGGCCCGGTCCACATAGTTGATCGAAATCAGCATCAGCATGATCAGGAAGATTTTCCAGCGTACGCCGGTCCTGACCTCGACCTGCACGGCCGCATTTACGGTTTGCATCTGTGTCTCCTCCGTTCGCCTGATCATGGCTTTGGGGTCTCATGTCTGTGTCCGGGATCGCTCCGGGACCAGTGCGCTGAATGCGCCAACGCAGTATATGATTCCTAATTATGGATTACAAGCGATGCATTTCTTTGATTTCAATACTTTTTTTATTTTCTGTAGATAGTCGGACGAAGCTGTAAGACAATTAAGCGAAGACCGAAGATGCAAAAACGGAAACAGGCGACATGGACATGAATTCACTACCGGCTGATACACGCAAGCGCGTCAGCCTGCGCGGCACGGGTATGTACGCGGCAATCGCCGAGCGGTTGCGCGAGATGATTCTCGAAGGTGAATTGGCGCCGGGCGAGCATATCGACGAGAAAGCGCTGTGCGAGCGGTTCGACATCTCGAGAACGCCGGTCCGCGAGGCGCTCAAAACGCTCGTGACCGAGGGGTATGTGACCCACCGGCAGCACATGGGCTTTCAGGTCGCACCGATCAACAAGGCCGAGATTGCCGCCATCTTCGAAGTGCTGCATGGACTGGAGGAAACGGCCGGACGGCTCGCTGCGCAGCGCATCGACGACAAGCAGATGAAGGTGCTGATGGAGCGCCATCGCACCATGGAGACGTACCACCGCGAAGGCAAGCGTACGGCCTACTACCGCGCGAACCAGAAAGTGCATCAGCACATCGTCGACGTCGCCGGCAATCCGGTGTTATCTGACATGTACGCATCGTTGATGAGTAAGATTCACCGCGCGAGAGGTGCGGCTAATGCCGATGTGCTGCGTTGGGCCGAGTCCCTCGGCGAACACAGTGAAATACTGGACGCGCTATCCAGACGCGATGGAGCATGCCTCGCCCGCTTACTGCGCGAGCATTCGGAACACACCGCCGCGGAAGTGATGAAAGTGCTCGAAACCGCAAAAGGGAACGAGTAATGAAGGTCTGTGAAACCCGCATTGGCTTGAACGCCGTGGGTGCAGACATTGGACGTGGGCACCGCCTCACGGTGCCCGCGCAAGGCTAGCGACCGGCGCTCTGACCGCCGTCGACGTGCAAATTTCTCCCGTGATGAACGGTGCGGAATCAAGGAAGAGAATCGCGTCGGCGATATCGCTCGTCTCGCCCATGCGTCCCAGCGGGGCTGATGGGTTTCCGGCGCGTGCATCGGTGACTTGATGATCCCCGGCGCGACGGCATTCACGCGAATCCCTTGGCTCGCGTACTCGATCGCCAGCGACTTCGTGACAGCGTTCAGACCGCCCTTCGTCAGGGCCGCGAGTGTCGAATGCACGCCACTGATCGCTGCGTCGACGGCGCTGGCCGTGACGCTCACCACGTGGCCGCTCGAATACCTTTCCATTTCGGCGATCGCGAGTTGCGGTTTCGCATAAACCTGACATCACCCCTTTTTGGATTGCGCCAGCCACTGGTCCAGACTCACGCGGCCAATCCGCGCATCGCCGAGCGGAACCAGCGACTGTTCCTCGACGCGGCCGCCGAAGTAGCGTGCATCCTGATCCGCCACAACCGCGCGCGGGTCGCCGACAGACTTCAAATAACGGCTGACGATCGCGGCAAACGGTTCACGGTCCGGGCCCGCGACATCCACGGTGCCGTTCAGTGGCGTGGCTAGAGCGACCTGCGCGAGGATCGCTGCGACGTCATCCGCGGCTATCGGCTGGAAGAGTCCGTCCCCAACGCGCACCGTCCCGCCTTCGGTGCCGGCATCGGCAATCGCGCCGATGAATTCCATGAACTGGGTCGCGCGCACGATCGTGTAGGGCACACCCGCTGCTTCAATTGCCTCTTCCTGCGCGACCTTGGCAACGAAATACGCGTTTTCCGGCGTGCGCTCGCAGCCGACGATCGAAAGCGCGACGTGATGGCGTACCCCTGCCGCCACTTCGGCTTTGCCGAGGTTGCGCGTCGAGGTGCGGAAAAAGTCGAGCACCGCCTGAGGCTCCCAGGAAGGCGCGTTCGCCACATCCACTACGACGTCCGCGCCCGCGAGCGCGTTGCTCAGCCCTTCGCCCGTTACCGCGTTCACACCGGTACGCGGCGACGCAGCAATTGCCTCGTGACCCGCCTCGCCGAGCAGCTTGACGACGCGCGAGCCGATCAGCCCGGAACCACCGATTACGACGATTTTCATGGGACATCCTCCAGATATGAGTCAGTTGGCACGGGCAGACGGCTGGCGGCTGTTTCATCGAGGGAAAGCGCTCGCCGCCGTCGCATCGTGTGAGGCTATTGTGGGAAGATCATGAACCATCGAATAGTGCCAAGAATTGTCGAATGGACCAGGACATCCTGATTCTGGTCCACTTGCTGGCCAGACAGTCATGACCGTGCCGCCTACCGCATTCACCGTCGATATCGATCGGCAACTCGAGTTACCGATCTACCAGCAGATCTGCGCGCGCTTCAGAACCGCGATCGCCACAGGGCATCTGCGTTCGGGCGATCGTGTGCCCGCGCTGCGCAGCCTCGCTACGCAACTGAACACGGCGCGCGGAACGGTTGAACTGGCCTATACGATCCTCGTCGACGAAGGTTATCTGCAGATGCGCGGTGCGGCTGGCACGTTCGTGTCGCCCTCTCTGCCAGCTACCGTGACGCGCACGCGTACGCAAAGCGCAAAAGATTCGAACGGCACGCCAAGCGCTAAAACGGCTACCGCGCCTCAGACGCCGGGCGAATCCCACGGCGCGCAACCGGCGCCGCGCCAGCTTGCCATTGCGGCCGCCATGAGCGGCGAGCCCCGGCCGTTGCAACCCGGCCTGCCCGCGCTCGACGCATTTCCGGTCAAGGTTTGGAATCGCCTCGTTTCGCATCGCGCACGCAGCGGCGAGCGCGCAATGCTCGCGTACCCGGACCCTGCCGGCTACCGGCCGCTGCGCGAGCACATCGCCACGTATCTTGGGCTGTCGCGCGGCGTGACCTGCCTGCCGGACCAGGTGTTCGTGACGGGCGGCTACCGTGCGACGCTCGAACTCGTATTGCGCAGTCTCGCCCGCCCGAACGACAGCGTGTGGTACGAAGATCCGGGCTATCTGCTCGCGCGCGGTTTTCTCGCCGAAACCGGCGTACAGCTCATCGCAGTGCCGGTGGACGATGAAGGCATCGACGTCGAACACGGCACACGGCTGGATGCGCAGGCGCGCTTCGCGCTCGTCACGCCGTCGCATCAGAGCCCGCTCGGGCACACGTTATCGCTCTCCCGGCGCATCGCGTTGCTGGACTGGGCAGAGCAAGCGTCCAGCTGGATCGTCGAAGACGACTACGACAGCGAGTTCCGCTATCTGGGCCGGCCGTTGCCGGCATTGAAGAGCCTCGACCGTCACGATCACGTGATCTATTGCGGCACCTTCAGCAAGGTGATGTTTCCCGGCCTGCGGCTCGCGTATGCGGTGGTGCCGGAGCGGGCCGTCGAGCGTGTCGGGCGGGTGGCACGCAGCATGAACGCCGGATCGCCAACCCTGTTGCAGGCCGCTTTGGCCGACTTTCTCGAACGGGGGCATTTTGCGCGACATCTGAAGCGCATGCGCGCGCTATACGCGGAGCGGCGCGTGCTGATCGTGCGCGCGCTGGAGCAGGCGTTCGGCGAAAGGCTGATCGTCGAATTGCCGCCAGGGGGAATCCAGTTCGCCGCACAGTTCGCCGAGGGCCCTGATGGCCCGGTCGACGACGTCGCGTTTGCGGCGCGCGCCCGCGAAGCCGGCTTGGCCGTACTGCCGCTTTCGATCTGGTACGCGAATGGCCGCACAGCTCGCACGCCGCGTGGCCTGGTGATGGGCTTCGCAAACATCGCCAATGCAGCCGAAGCGGGCCGCCTCGCGCGGACCTTGCGCGCGTGTCTGGACCGCTGACGACGGGCGAAGGTTCGGGTCTTTACCAGTCGTCACACGTCGCGCCGTCGTACCCAAAATGAGGACAGCCGCGCACGCACGCTGCCGCATACTGCACCGATAACGCAAGCAAACTGGAGACACGCATGACCCGCCCGTTCAAGCCCTATCCGTTCGCGCCGCGCCGTTATCCGGCCGCGCTGCCGCCGCTCGTCGACGGACGCGATCCACAAACGCGCGCCGTCGCGATCGTCGGTGGCGGCCCGGTCGGCATGACGCTCGCGCTTGCGCTCGCGCGCCAGGGCGTGCGCTCGGTGCTGATCGAGGCCGACGACAGCGTCTGCACCGGCAGCCGCGCGATCTGCATCTCGCGACGCAGCCTCGAAATCTTCAAGCGGCTCGGTGTCGTCGATGGGTTTCTGCAAAAGGGGCTGGCGTGGACCGGCGGGCGCAGCTTCTATCGCGACACCGAGGTGTTCCGCTTCGCGATGCATCAGGACGACGAGCAGTCGCTGCCGCCGATGATCAATATCGCGCAGTATCAGATCGAACAGCTGCTGCTCGACGAGATCGAACGGCACGGCGATCTGATCGACGTGCGTTGGCAAACGCGTGTGACGGGCCTCGTGCAACGGCCGCAAGGCGGCGCGACGTTGACGCTGCGCAGCGCCGAATCTGCCGATTCGAAAGGCACGAGCTGGCAGATGGACGCCGCGTGGGTCGTCGCCTGCGACGGCGGACGCAGCACGATCCGCGACCTGCTCGGGCTGAAGCTCACCGGCACGACCTACGAAGGCCGCTACGTGATCGTCGATATCGAACTCGACAGCACGCGCGCGACCGAACGTCTCGCTTATTTCGATCCGCCGTCGAATCCGGGCTCGACGGTGCTCGTGCACAAGCAGCCCGACAACGTGTGGCGCATCGACTATCAGTTGCGCGACGACGAAGACCCCGACGCCGCCGTGCTGCCCGAGAACGTGATGCCGCGCGTGCAAAACCTGCTCGACTCGATGGGCGAAACCGGCGCGTGGTCGCCAATCTGGATCACGATCTACAAGGCCAATGCGCTAACGCTCGAACGCTACCGGCACGGCAGCGTGCTGTTCGCGGGCGACGCCGCGCATCTGGTGCCGATCTTCGGCGTGCGCGGCGCGAACTCCGGCATCGACGACGCCGACAATCTCGGCTGGAAGCTCGGCTGCGTGATCAATGGGAACGCTTCGCCAGCGCTGCTCGATAGCTATAGCGACGAACGTGTGTACGCGGCGCGCGAGAATCTTAGCTACGGCATGAAAAGCACCGAATTCATGGCGCCGCCGACCTTCGCGTTCGATCTGCTGCGCACGGCCGTGCTCGGACTCGCCGAGCATCATGCGGCGGTGCGGCCGCTGATCAATCCGCGCCAGACGCATGCGATCGCGTACCGGCAATCGCCGCTGAACTTCGTGGGCGACAAGGCTGATGCATTCGATCGCGGTCCCGCGCCCGGCACCGTGCTGCCCGAGTGCAGGCTGCTCAAACAATCGCAGGATGGCGCACGGATCGGCATTCATCTAACCGACCTGCTCGGGCCGTGCTTCACCGCGCTGCGCTTCGACGCAGACCACGCGAACGACGCTGAGTCGTGGCAGCAACTGCAAAGCACGCTCGCCAGCCATGGCATTCCGTTCAACCTGATCGACATCGTCACCGCCGAAACGCGATCGACGAACGGTCCTCGAGCGATCGACCCGACCGGCCGCCTGCACGACATGCTCGGCGCACAGCCCGGCACTGTCTATTTGATCCGCCCCGACGGCCACGTGCTGGCGCGCTGGCGCAACGGCAGCCCAGCCGCCGTGCGGCACGCGCTCGATGCCACGCTGACGCTGCAGAACTAACGCGCAAGGACCCTCGACACCATGACCGATTCCGATCTCGACCTCGTCTATACGACGCTGTGCAACACGCTGACGCACGAAGGCGAAGCGCAGGCGTCGCTGTATCTGGCGCGCCTCGCGCTGTTGTGTCTGACCGAACTCGACGACCCGCGGCGGGCGTTGTCGTTGATCGAAGCGGCGAAACTGCCGGCCGCCGCCGCGGCCTAGCGTCGGAAAAAGAAACCGCCTCCCCGGAGGCGGTGGCGAGCCGACTATTTTTCCGCGAGCCGATGACTGCCGCCATGCGGCTCAATGCGATAGCGCTGGCGAATCTCCTTCAAATGATCGAGATCGCCGGGATGCTTGCCGTCGGGAAAATCGACTTCGGCGATGCTGTGGCCAGCGCTCGCCTTGAGCATCCCACGCTTTTGGCCGCCGCTGGCCAGCACGGCGATCGCTTTGATATTGCCTTGCTGATCATATTCGATATGGACCTTCATGGGGGACTCCTCGTCATGTTCGATGGAATTGAGCGAATGCACAGCGGCCAGGTTCAAATTGCGTCGGTCCATGCAATGAAGAGTCCGTAGGAAGCAAAGTCGGTTGCGCTCGTGTTATGCACCTCCAGCAGCACGACCCGATTGCCTTCGGCGTCGCAATCGTTGGAAAGGTTGCGGACTTCGATGTTCTTGTCCCACGGCAGTCCCGACAGGGGGATGGCTGCCGCCCACAGGATTTCGCCGTAGTTCATCGGACCCACCCACCAGAACGCGGAGTCGCCCGCATTCAGATCGACTCCGCTGCCGACCAATTGGCCATTCACATTGATACCCATCGCTGTCTCCCAGTTGCAAACGGCCACAGCGACGCGTAATTGCCCGTGTGCCCGTGGCGGTCGTTACACCGCTGACTAGAGGACGGCAACGTTGGATGTGTTTTGAACGAAGTCCGGTATTCCGCGAATGCAAAAAAAACCGCGCGATCGACGCGCGGCTTTTCTTCCTTCCCAGAACCGAAGGCGCTACGACGACAACCTCACTGCTTCGGATACAAGCCCAACGTACTCGCATGCAGCCGCGCGAGCCCGAGCAACGCATCCGTATAAGGCGTCGGCACGTGCGTCAGCTGCCCAAGCTCGCGCACCGCGCCGACCAGCGCGTCGAGTTCGACCGCCTTGCCGGCCTGCACGTCCTGCAGCATCGACGTCTTCATCGCGCCGAGCTTAAGCGTGACCGCGTGACGGTCATCGGGCGCCTGGTCGATCGGGATGCCGAAGCGCGCGCCGATTTCCTTCGCCTCCAGCATGATGTGCGTGACGAAGCCGCGCACGAGTTCGTCGCCGAGAATCCGGTCGGTCGTTGCGCCGGTGATCGCGCTGACCGGGTTCATCGTCATGTTGCCCCATAGCTTGAACCAGACGTCGCGCTGGATCTGCGCGGAGGCCGTGGCATGGAAGCCCGCCGCCTGCAACAGCGCGGCGAGCAGTTCGATACGCTCGCTCGGCTTGCCCGACGCCTCGCCGACGATCAGCCCATTGCCCTGGTGATGCCGGATCACGCCGGGTGCGTCGATCAGGCAACTGGCATGCACGACACAGCCGACCGTCTGCGCGGTCGGGATCGCGGCGGCGATCGCGCCGTCGGGGTCGATCGTCTTCAGGCGCTGGCCGGCGAGCTCGCCGCCGAGGCCGTCGCAGAACCACCACGGCACGCCGTTCATCGCCGTCAGCACGATCGTCTCGGGGCCGAGCAGCGGTTTAATATGCGCGGCCACCGCCGCCATCGCCGGGCCCTTGACCGCGATCACGACGAGCTCCTGCACGCCGAGGTCGGCCGGCTTGTCGCTCGCCTTCACCTGCTCGGCGTAGATCACGCCGCCTTCGATCAGCCGCAGACCGTGCTGGCGCACCGCGTCGAGCGTCGCGCCGCGCGCGACCACGCTGACCTGATGCCCCGCCTGCGCGAGCTTCACTCCCATCCAGCCGCCGATCGCGCCGGCGCCGTAGATCGCTACTTTCATCGCTTGAATCCTTGCCTGTTGCTGTGTTTATCGCAGCGTTGATTGTCGCGCTCTTTTGCGGGTGGCTTCAATCATTGCCGGTAGCTCGCATCGATCCGGTCGACCCGCCGCACCAGCGCATCGAACACGTCCTGCCCGGCGCCGTGGCGCGGGTCGAACTGCAGCGCGTCGCGCGAGCAGCGCATCGCGACCTCCTCCGGCACCGGCCGCGCGCGGCCCATCGAAAACGTCGCCATCTGGATTTCGCACGCGCGATTCAGCGTCCACAGAATCGCGAAGGTCTGCGGCAACGTCCGGCCCCACGATAGCAGACCGTGGTTGCGCAGGATCACTGCCTGTTTGTCGCCGATATGCGCGAGCAGCCGCGGGCCCTCTTCCGCGTGAATCGTGATGCCTTCGAAGTCGTGATACGCGATCCGGTCGTGCAACTGCGCGCTATAGAAGTTGGTTTGCTGCAGGCCCTCTTCGAGACAGGCCACCGCGACGCCCGCTGTCGTATGCGTATGCATCACGCAGTGCGCGTCGGGCAAGCCCTCGTGAATCGCCGCATGCACGACGAAGCCGGCCGGATTCACCGGATACGGCGAGCCGTCGAGCACCCGCCCCTGCGCATCGATCTTCACCAGATTGCTCGCGGTGACTTCGCTGTAGTGCAGCCCAAACGGGTTGATCAGGAAGTGGCGCTCGGCGCCGCTGACGGTTTCGGGCACGCGCAGCGTGATGTGGTTGTAGATCATCTCGGTCCAGCCGAGCAGATCGAAGATCCGGTAGCACGCGGCGAGCTGCACGCGCGCCTGCCATTCGTCCGGATGCATCGCGGCCGGTCTGGACGAGCTCGCCGGTTGCGCTTCGAGGGTCGTGGCCATCGTCAGTGTCTCCATGATTGTGGTTGTGACGGCGCGGCCATGCGCGCCGCCACCTGTTCACGCGTGCTGCAACGGCGGCTGAACCGCCGGACGGCTTCAGGCGCCCGACACCACCGCCGCGATCGACGACGCGACATAGTCCGCGTTACGCGCGTTCAGCCCGGCGACGCACATGCGGCCCGAGCGCAGCACGTACACCGCGTATTCGTTGCGCAGACGCTCGACCTGGCTTTCGGACAGGCCCGTGTACGTGAACATGCCGCGCTGCGCGACATAGCGCGCGCGCATCACTTCGTCGACGCGTCCGTCGAGCCCCGCGTGGATCACGTTGCGCATCGCCAGAATGCGCTCGCGCATCGTGCCGAGCTCGGCTTCCCACGACGCGCGCAGCGTCGCATCGGCGAGCACGTTGGCGACGAGGCGCGCGCCGTGCGTCGGCGGATTGCTGTAGTTCGCCCGCACCGCCGACATCAGCTGGCCCGCCACGCGCGCCGCTTCGTCGGCGCTCTTGCAGACCACGCTCAACGCGCCGACACGCTCGCCGTACAGCGAGAAATTCTTCGAGAACGAGTTCGCGACGATCAGCGGCACGTTCGCGTCGGCTAGCAGGCGCACCGGTGCGGCGTCTTCTTCGAGGCCGGCGCCGAAACCCTGGTAGGCCATGTCGACGAACGCGATCAGCTTGCGGCGCTGCAAAACCGGCGCCAGTTCCGCCCATTGCGCCGGGCTCAGATCCACGCCGGTCGGGTTATGGCAGCACGCGTGCAGCAGCACGACGCTCTTTTCCGGCAATGCGTCGATCGCGGCGAGCATCTCGGCGAAACGCAGGCCACCCGTTTGCGGGTCGTAGTACGGGTAGGTGTTGACCGTCAGGCCCGCGCCTTCGAATATCACGCGATGGTTTTCCCAGCTCGGGTCGCTGATCCACACCTGCGAGCCGGCGAAATAGCGCTTCAGGAAATCGGCGCCTACCTTCAGCGCGCCCGAGCCACCGAGCGTTTGCAGCGTCGCGATCCGGCCTTCGGCGCGCGCCGCGCTGTCGGTGCCGAACACCAGCGCCTGCGCGGTGTCGCGATAGAGCGGCAGACCCGCCATCGGCAGATACGAGCGCGGGCCGATCGCGTCGAGCAGCGCGGTTTCGGCGCGGCGCACCGCGTCGATCACCGGCAGCTTGCCGGCGTCGTCGAAGTAGATGCCGATGCTGAGGTTGACCTTGTTCGGCCGGGGGTCCAGCTGAAAGTCTTCGTTCAGGCTCAGAATCGGGTCGCCCGGATAGGCGGGAATATGGTCGAACATGACGGGTCCTTGAAGGCGGCCTGTGCAGGCCTGTTGTAGCGGTCGTCCGCGCGCCGCGCGATGACAGGGCAAACCTTAAGTCTAAGCGGGTTTGCCGGGCTAAGTCGACCCGCACGAGTGTCGGTCGCCGGCGCGCCGCGCACAATCAATCGTTTTTTCACGATTCGTAAGTTTTTCTTTAGAATCGATCGTATGCCTCTTACCCGCGTCACGATCCGCCAATTCGAAGCGTTCCTCGCCATCGTCGATCTGCACAGCATCGGCGCGGCGGCAGAGCGGCTCGGGCTGACTTCGTCGGCGGTCAGCCAATTGCTTGCCGAGCTCGAAACGGAGCTCGGCTTCCGGCTGTTCGATCGCACCACGCGGCGTGTCACGCTGTCCAGCGCGGGGCAGGACTTTCTGGCGTCGGCCGAATCGGTGCTGCGCCACGTGCGCGCGGCCGCCCAGTCCGCCGACGACATCCGCAATCGCGCGGCCGGCATCGTGCGGGTCGGCGCGCCGCTCGTGATCGCATCGACGGCGCTGCCCGCGGCGATCGCCGAGTACGCGCGCGACAAGCCGAAGGTGGTCGTGCGGGTCTGCGATACCGTGGTTGAGCAACTGGTGGAGCGGGTGGAGAGCGGCGATATCGATCTCGCGATCGGCCCCGACCGGCAAAGCGGGCCGCGCGTGCGCGCCGAGGCCGCGTTCGCGAGTCCGTGGGTCATGTGGTGCGCGGCCGCGCATCCGCTCGCCGCTCGCCGCCGCGTGCAGTGGCAGCATCTGCGCGACGTGCCGATCGTCGCGACCGGCCGCGACCATGAGCGCGCGGTCGATCAGATGCGCGCCAATCTGCCGGTCGAGGCGCGCATCATTCCGGTCGATGTCGTCGATAACGTGACTACCGCGTTCGGCCTCGCCGCGCAAGGGCTGGCGGTCACGCTCGCGCCGGCCTATGTGGCGCCGCTCGCGCGCACGTTCGGGCTCGTGATGAAGCGCATCGTCGATCCGGAAACGATTCGCGAGGTGTGCGTGTATCGCTCGACCGAACGGGCGCTGTCGCCATCGGCCGATGGTTTCGCGGATTTCGTGATGCCGTGGTTGAAACGCTGGGATCGGGAGACGCAGGCCGAGGCGCGGGGTAAGCGGAGTTGATGCGCGATGCGACGCGTCGCGCATCTAGGGCTGCATACACAGCGCGAACAGTTGCCGCTGATTCGAAATCCCCAGCCGCGCATACGCGCGCTTCTGATACGTGACGACGCTCGCCGGCTTCACACCCATCTTGCCGGCAATCTCGGCGGCGCTCGCGCCTTCGAGCGTGCCACGCAACGCGTCGAGCTCGCGCGGCGTCAGCGTCGGACATGCGCGCCGCACGCGCGCGAGCATCGCCGCGCCGGTGCCCTGCTGATGCTGCCCGTTCAGCGCGTAATGGCCCTTCGCCGCATGCGCGAACAGCGGCGCGACGCTTTCGATCCGCTCCAGATCGCCCGGCGTGAACACGCCGTACGCGCGGTCGCGATACAGGTTGATCGACAGCCATACGCTATCCGCGGGCTGAACCAACAACGACAGCCGGTCCGATACGTTCGGCTGCGCGTAGCAGGCCGCCCGATACGCTTCGTTTTCGATTTCGTCGCCGCGCTGTTGATGCAGCACCAGCCCATCCCGTGAAGCACTGCGCCGCCTGTCATGGGTCTGGCCGATGATCGCGCGATTGCCGTCGAGCGCATAAAAATGCGCGGCGTAGCGTTCGGCGACGTCGCGCAGAAAATGCCCGCCGCGATGATCGGCCGCCGACACCGTACGCGGCCGCGCATCGAACTCATACGCGAAGATCGTGCACTGCGAGACGGGCAGCGACAACGATTCCCCAACCGTCTGCAGAATGCTCGCGGCGAGCGCGTCGGCATCCGGGTGGGAGATCGCCATGACGAGGTCGGTGGCGCGCGCGGTGCTGATCTGACCGCTGCGCTGCGGTGATGCGAGGCGCCAGGAACGCATGATGGGGATTGGTGCTTGCGCTGCGTGGATTGGGTTGCGGCAAGCGTAGCACAGCCGGCGCGCGGCGCAGGTCCGCCGGCTTGATCCAGTCGTCAGCGACGCCTTATCGCCCGGTAAACGACCCCCGCTGCAACGCCACCGCCCTCGGCAATTCGATCGTAAAGGTCGTGCCGGCCTCGTGGCTGGATACGACGCTGACGTCGCCGCCATGCATCCGCGCGATCTCCTGCACGATATGCAGACCGAGCCCGAGCCCTTCGCGCGAGCGCGCGCCGTTGCCGTTCGACCCGAACGCCTTGAACAGATGCGGAAACACCTCGGCCGGAATCGTGCCGCGATTGGACACCTTCAGCCGCACGCAATCCTCGGCGTCGCCATCGACCTCGACGCCGATATCCCCCTCCGGCGCGCCATGATGCAGCGCATTGCTGACGAGATTCGACACCGCCTGCCACACGAGATCGGTATCCCACGCGCCGGCCGTATTGCCGGTGCAGGTGAACACGATCTGCTTGCCGCTGTCCTGCGACGCGAATTCGTCGATCACCGCGCGGCACAGCGTCGCCAGTTCGATCGAGCGCGGCTGCAACGGCAGACGTCCCCCTTGCAGGCGCGCGAGGTTCAGCAGCTGATCGACCATCCGCGCCATGCGCAGCGAGCTGTTCTTCACGCGCGCGGCGACGGTCGCTGCCTGCTCGTCGGCGGCCGTGCGCATCAGGTATTCCGCGGACGCGAGCACCGCGCCGAGCGGCGTGCGCAGATCGTGACTGAGCACCGCCATCAGCATTTCGTTCGCTTCGAGCATCTGGCGCGTCGTCACCAGTTGCGCGGCGAGCTGGCGCTTCTGCTGCTCCAGCTGCACGAACACGTCGACCTTCGACTGCAGGATGCGCGGATCGAACGGCTTGTACAGGAAGTCGACCGCGCCCGCCTCGTAGCCGCGGAACGTGCGCGACGCGTCCTGCGCGGTCGCGGTCAGAAAGATGATCGGAACGTGCGAGGTGCGCGGGCTGCCGCGCATCAGCGCGGCCAGCTCGAAGCCGTTCATGCCGGGCATGTTGACGTCGAGAATCGCCAGCGCGACTTCGTGCTTGAGCAGCAGATCGAGCGCGGCGGTGCCGGAGTCGGCGACCAGCACCGCGACGTCGGGCCGCGCGAGCAATGCTTCGAGCGCGGTGATGTTGTGGGCGATGTCGTCGACGATCAGGATGTTCACGGGTGAGTTCGTCATGGCATCGGATCAAAGGGAAGTCGGCAGCGCGGCAAGGCGCCTGGCCAGGGTTTCGGGATTGAAAATCGCATCGGCGGCGCCACGCGCGATCGCCGCGCGCGGCATTTCCGCCGCACCGGCGCTGGCGGGGTCCTGCACCCATGCGGTGCCGTCGAGCGCGCGCACGCGTTCGAGGCCGAGCGCGCCGTCGTCGTTGGCGCCGGACAGCAGGATCGCGAGCAGCCGCTCGCCGTACACCGCGGCGGCCGATTCGAACAGCACGTCGATCGACGGCCGCGAGAAGCGCACCGCCGCATCGGTCGACAGCGCGACCGTGCGGTCCACTTCGACGAGCATGTGGTAACCGGGCGGCGCGACGTGCACGCGGCCCGGCAGGATCAGCTCGCCGGCATCGGGTTCGAGCACCGGCAGCGCGCAGCGATGCGCGAGCGCCGGCACCAGATAGCTCGGCGAATCGGGCGGCAGATGCATGACGACCATCACGGCCGCCGCGAAGCGCGCGGGCAACGCGGCGAGCAGCACGTTGAGCACCTCGATGCCGCCCGCCGACCCGCCGATCACGACCAGCTCGTAACCGCGCGGCTCGCGCGCGCGCGCGGCGCCGCCGGCATCGGCGGTATGAGTCATGGCAGGTTCGACGTTCGAAGATGGCATCGCGACCTCGCTAACGCTTCTGATAAATGCGCTCGGC
The DNA here is from genome assembly GCF_040948665.1 of Paraburkholderia sp. BR14320. Taxonomy (NCBI): domain Bacteria; kingdom Pseudomonadati; phylum Pseudomonadota; class Betaproteobacteria; order Burkholderiales; family Burkholderiaceae; genus Paraburkholderia; species Paraburkholderia sp. BR14320. Next base: position 147,774 of record NZ_JBFPKG010000011.1, on the reverse strand, counting down.
CGCGCGGAACTCGTCGAACGCCGGATAGTGACGCGAAAACCGCAGGCTTTCCTTGCTGCCCAGGCCGAGAAAACCGCGCCGCACCAGCGCGTTCTCGAACAGCCCCAACGCGCGATCCTGCAGGCCGCGATCAAAATAGATCAGCACGTTGCGGCACGACACCAGATGCGCTTCGAGGAACACTTCGTCGGTGGACAGGCTGTGATCGGCGAACACCACCCGCTCTTTCAGCGAGCCGGCAAAGCGCGCGCCGCCATACGCTGCATGATAGTAGTCCGACAGCGAACGCGTGCCGCCCGCCGCCAGATAGTTCTGCGTGAAGCCCTGGATGCGTTCGAGCGCATAGATGCCCGCCTCCGCGCGCGCGAGCGCGTCGGGGTTGATGTCGGTCGCATAGAACAGCGTGCGCTCGGTGAGGCCCTCCTCGTCGAACAGGATCTTCAGCGACCACAGCTCCTCGCCGGTGCTGCATCCCGCGACCCACACCTTGACCGACGGATAGGTGCGCAGACGCGGCAGCACATGTTGGCGCAGCGCGAGGAAATACGACGGATCGCGAAACATGTCGCTGACCTGCACGGTCAGGTACCGGAACAGCCGCGAAAACTCGTTGCCGTCGCGCATGATGCGGTCCTGCAACTGCGACAGCGTCTCCACGTTGAATTCATCGAGCGCCTGCGCGAGGCGGCGGCGCAGCGACGACATCGCGTAGTGGCGAAAGTCGTGCTGATACTTCAGATAGATCGCCTCGAGCAGCAGCTTCAGCTCGATGTCGAAATCGCTGAGACGCTGCGGTGCGTCAGATGCGGACGGTTTCATCGCGTTTCTCGTTTGCGTGCTTGCGCTCGCGCGCTCAGCGCTGCCGCAGCCACACGCGGCATAGCGCGACGAGCTTGTCGACGTCGATCGGTTTCGACACGTAGTCGTCGGCGCCGGCTTCGAGGCAGCGCGTGCGATCGTTCGCCATCGCCTTGGCGGTCAGCGCGATGATCGGCAGATGCGCGAAGCGCGGATTGCGGCGAATCTCGCCCATCGCGGTCAGGCCGTCCATCTCGGGCATCATGACGTCCATCAGCACCAGATGCACTTCCGGTCCGTTCTCCAGTTCGTCGAGCGCCTCGCGGCCATTGCGCGCGATCAGCAGCTTCGCGCCGAGCGGTTCGAGCACGTGCGACAGCGCAAAGATGTTGCGCACGTCGTCTTCGGCGAGCAGGATCGTGCGGCCCTCGAACGCATTGTCACGTTGCCGCACGGTGCGCAGCATACGCTGCTGCTCCGGCGCGAGCGACGACTCGACGCTGTGCAGGAACAGCGTGACTTCGTCGAGCAGACGCTCCGGCGATTTCGCGCCTTTAATGATGATCGACTTCGAATAGCGGCGCAGCCGGTGTTCCTCTTCGTCGGACAGCATGCGGCCGGTGTAGACGATCACCGGCAGCGATGCGTGTGCGGTGTTGGCGGCGAGGCGTTCGAGCAGATCGTAGCCGGTGCCGTCGGGCAGCGCGAGATCGGTGACGACGCAGTCGAACGCCAGCGCCCCCAATTGCTCGAACGCCTCGGCGAGTGTCGCGACCGCGACGATCTCGGTGTTCTCGCTTTGCAGCAGCGCGCGGATGCTTTCGCGCATCGGCGCGTCGTCCTCGATCACCAGCACGCGCTTCAGGCGCTGTTGCAGCCGCGCTTCGAGGCGGCGGATCGCGGCCTCCATCGTCGAGCGCGCGGTCGGCTTCAGCGTGTAGCCGATCGCGCCGAGGTGCAGAGCCTTATCGGCGTGATCGGTAGCCGACACGATATGAATCGGAATGTGGCGCGTCAGCGGATCGTTTTTCAGCCATTCGAGCACCGTGAGGCCCGAGCGGTCCGGCAGACCCACGTCGAGCAGCACCGCCGCCGGCCGCATGTCGCGCACCAGCGCGAGACCGCTGGCGGCGTCGCTCGCGTGCACGAAGTCGAAGTCGAGTTCGTGCACGAGATCGCGCAAAATCGCCGCGAACGGCGGATCGTCTTCGACCGCGACGATCAGACGGCCGGCGCGCGTGCGGTTGTCGCGATCGTCCGCGATCGGCGCGGCGGCGGCGGGCTCGGCCGCGCCGGGCAGCAACGCGTCGCGCAACGCGATCGGCGACGCCCGGTTTGCCAGGCCATTCGCCGGCGAGATCACCGCGGCGGGCGCGGCGTCGAGCGGCGTGTGCAGCAACGGCGCTTCCGCCGTCGCCTGCGCGCCAATGCCCGTGCCGGCGTTGATCGCGCTGCCCGCGGCCTCGCGCGCATCGAGCGGCAGCCACAGCGAAAACACGCTGCCCTTGCCCACTTCGCTCGCGACCGTGATGCGCCCGCCCAGCAGCCGCGAGAATTCACGCGAAATCGACAGCCCGAGGCCGCTGCCGCCGTATTGACGGCTCGTCGAACCATCGGCCTGCTGGAATGCCTCGAAGATCATGTCGAGCTTGTCGGCCGGAATGCCGATGCCCGAATCGCGCACGTCGAAGCGCAGCACGTTGTCCTCGACCTTGGCGACCTCGAGCGTGACCTCGCCGCGCTCGGTGAACTTCACCGCGTTCGACAGCAGGTTGCGCAGAATCTGCGTGAGCCGCTGACCGTCGGTGACGAACGTATCCGGCGTACCCGGCAATTTGTCGAAGGCGACCCGCAAGTGCTTGGTCGCCGCGATCGGCCGGAACATTTCGTCGAGCGATTGCAGCGTCGCGTCGATCGACACCGTTTCGGGTTCGACCGTCAGCTGCCCCGCCTCGACCTTCGACAGGTCGAGAATATCGTTGATCAGCACGAGCAGATCGCTGTTCGACGCGTGGATCGTCTCCGCGTAGCGCACCTGCTCGTCGGTCAGATTGCCGCTGCGATTTTGCTGCAGCAGCTTCGCGAGAATCAGCGAGCTGTTCAGCGGCGTGCGCAATTCGTGCGACATATTCGCGAGGAATTCGGACTTGTAGCGGCTCGACTGTTCGAGGCGCTCCGCGTTGGCCGCCAGATCGTTCTGCGCGCGCAGCAGATCCGATTTCTGGCGCTCCAGCCGCTGCGCGTATTCCTCGAGTTGCACGTTGGTCTGTTCGAGTTCGGACTGCTGCGCTTCGAGGCGCCGTTGCGAGTCCATCAGCGCGCGGCCGCGTTCCTCGAGACCTTCGTTGGAGACCCGCAACTCCTCCTGCTGGACCTGCAACTCCTCGTTCAGCTGCTGCGTCTCGGCGAGCGCATCCTGCAGGCGCTCGCGATACAGCGCCGCTTCGAGAAAATCGCCCATGCTGTGGCGGATCAGTTCCATGAACTCTTCGTCGCGCGGCCTCACTTCGCGCAGGAAGCCCATTTCGATGACGCCGTTGACCTGGCCGTCGTTGTCGATCGGCAGGATCAGCAGATTGCGCGGCGCGCCGCTGCCCGTCGCCGACATGACCCGCACATAATCGGCGGGCACGTCGCGCAAAACCAGTGTGCGATGCGAGCGCGCGGCCTGGCCGACCAGCGTTTCGCCTTCCTCGAAACTCGGTGCGGCGGTCTGTTCGCTGTCGCGGCTGTATCCATACGCGGCGATGCGGCGCAGCGTGCCGCTTTGCCGGTCGCGCACGTAGAGCGCGGCGACGACCGCATCGAGATATTGGGCGAGAAACTCGAGCATTGCGCGGCCAACGAGCGGCGCGCTGGTCTGACCGACCACCTTGTCCGCGAGCAGGCGCTGGCCCGAGCGCAACCAGACCTGCTGCTCGAGCAGCGTGGTCTGCTCGGCCTGCTGACGCAGCACGTTGTCGTAGGTCTCCGACAGGTCCAGCAGTTCACGACGCCCCCGCCATGCGAGCAGGCCGCTGACGACGAGGCTGAACAGCAGGAACAGGCCGACCAGCGTCCCCGTCACATTGCGCGTCGCTTCGGCGCGCTGCTGGCGCAGGCGCAATTCGACATCGAGAAAATCGCCGAATTCGCGGCGTATTTCGTCGAATTCGAGCTTGCCGCGCCCCGCTGCGATCGCGCTCTCATAGTCCAGGTTGCGGCGGCGCGCGTCGATGGTCTCTTCGGCGAAGCGCGTCCAACGCTGCTGCAACGCCTCGATCTGCTTGAGCCGCGCGATCTGCAGCGGGTTGTCGGCGAGCTGCTTTTGCAAGCTTTCGAGCTGCGCCTTGAATTTCGGGCCGCCGTTTTCATACGGCGTGAGGAAGCTCTCGTCACCGGTGATCAGAAAGCCGCGCATCGACGATTCGCGATCGACCGCGAGTCGCAGCATTTCGTTGGCGTCGCCGATCACGCGCTCGGAGTGCTCGGCCCAACTCATCGTCGACACGAGATAAACGATCAGGCCGACGAACAGCGCCATCGTGACGAGGCCGACGCCCAAAGGCAGCGCGATATTGCGGCGAAGGATGCGGCGGAAACGGAGTTGATCGACGGCCTGCGATGCGGTCATTTTTTCTGTAGGTGGCATGGCGAATCGGGTCGATGCGGAATATTTTGCGGGTCTGTGCACGGTGGTGAGTACCGCGAAACGACCGCCGTCATCATACAAGGACGACACTCATCCTGTATCGGAAGGCGGCAGGTCGAGCCTTGCTGGCAGGACGCGGTTCGCTCGCGCGATCGGTCGCGTGCGGCGCGCAATGCAAAAAGAAACCTGGCCGGCTCGCACCGGTCAGGTTCCTGCATCGAACGCACGTCATCGACACGCCGCATTGCGGCTACGCCCAGCGTCTTTAGCGGCTCACGCGGCAGCGCAACCTCCCCGGCCCGCTCAGGCCGGCACCAATTCCGCCTGCGCCGCGCGCGACCAGACGCGATGCTGCCCGGCAGCCTTGATGAACGCCTTCAACACATCGGCCGATTGCGAATCCTCACCGGTCGCGACGCCGTCCGACTGCGCGGGCAACTGCGCGGCCGTGAGCAGATCGCGGCCCGCGCCGAGCGCCGCGATCGCCTTCAGATGCTTGAACGCTTCGAGCACGAAGTGCCGCGCATCGCCCGACTGCGACAGCGCCTTCGCCCCCTTCTCGCCGCCGACGACGATCACCGCGTCGAACATCACCGACGGAAGCCCGGCGATCGTCGCGTCGGGTGTGAGGCCATCGATCCCGGCGAGCGTCGGCGCGATCAGCATCGGCGTCGCGCCTTCACTCTTGAGCGCCTGCTGCAGCTGTTTGATCGCAGCCCCATCTGAGCCGGGCGCAGCGAGCAGCGCGATCTTGCGGGTCTTGATGCCCGGCTTCACGCGATTGAGCAGACTCAACGCCGGCGACGCCTTCGGCCCCACCAGCTTCGCCGTGCCCTGCTTCGGCGCCGGCAGACCGAGTCCTTCGGCCACCTTCGCGGCGAGACCGGCGTCGAAGTTCGCGAGGATCTCGTTGACCTGGCGCGCGCGAATCTCGGGCTTCGTCACCTTACCGAGCTCGAACTGATAGGCCGCCGCGATATGGTCTTTTTCCGGCTGCGACATGCTGTTGTAGAACAGCGCGGCCTGCGAGAAATGATCGGCGAACGACTCGCTGCGCACGCGAATCTTCGTGCTCTCGACGCGTTCCTGATAGCTGTCGAAGCCGCCATCTTCGGCGGCCGGATTGGTTTCCTTCGGCCAGCCGTCGTTCAGCGAGTTCGGCTCGTACGACGCCTGGCCGACGTGGATCGCCTGCCGATGCATCGCATCGCGCTGATTGTTGACGGACGGACAGACCGGCCGGTTGATCGGAATCTCGTGAAAGTTCGGGCCGCCGAGACGGCTGATCTGCGTGTCCGTGTAGGAGAACAGACGTCCTTGCAGCAGCGGGTCGTTGGTGAAATCGATGCCCGGCACGATGTGCCCCGGATGGAACGCGGCCTGTTCGGTCTCCGCGAAGAAGTTGTCCGGATTGCGATTGAGCGTCATCTTGCCGATGATCTGCACCGGCACCAGCTCTTCAGGAATCAGCTTGGTCGGGTCGAGCAGATCGAAATCGAACTTGTGCTCGTCGGCTTCCTCGACGATCTGCACGCCCAGTTCGTACTCGGGATAATCGCCGCGCTCGATCGCTTCCCACAGGTCGCGCCGGTGAAAGTCCGGGTCCTTGCCCGCCAGCTTCTGCGCTTCGTCCCACAGCAGCGAATACGAGCCTAGTACCGGCCGCCAGTGGAACTTGACGAAGCGCGCCTTGCCCTCTGCATTGACGAAGCGGAACGTGTGGACGCCAAAGCCTTCCATCGTGCGCAAGCTGCGCGGGATCGCGCGGTCCGACATCGTCCACAGCACCATGTGCGCCGATTCGGGCACGAGCGAAACGAAGTCCCAGAACGTGTCGTGCGCGGAGCCGCCGGTCGGCATTTCGTTCGGTGCTTCCGGCTTCACCGCGTGCACGAAATCGGGAAACTTGATCGCGTCCTGGATGAAGAACACCGGCATGTTGTTGCCGACCAGATCGAAATTGCCTTCCTGCGTGTAGAACTTCGTCGCGAAGCCGCGCACGTCGCGCACCGTGTCGGCCGAGCCGCGCGGTCCTTGCACGGTCGAGAAACGCACATAGACCGGCGTTTCGGCGGCCGGGTCCTGCAGAAACGCGGCCTTGGTGTACTCGCGCATCGATTCGTAGACCTTGAAGACGCCATGCGCGGCCGAGCCGCGCGCGTGTACGATCCGCTCTGGAATGCGCTCGTGATCGAAATGCGTGATCTTCTCGCGCATGATGAAGTCTTCAAGCAGCGACGGACCGCGTGGCCCCGCGCGCAACGTGTTCTGGTTGTCGGCGATCTTGACGCCCTGATTGGTTCGCAGCGCCTCGCCTTGCGGCTTCACGCGATTGCGTTCGAGATCGTTCGATTTCGCGTCGTTCGACTGCGCCGCCCCGTTTGCGTGGGCCGCGGGCTTCTGGGTATTCGCTTTACCTGCCATGGGAATCGACTCCTTGTGTTCGGGCGCGCGGCGACGAAGGCGTCGCGGCGCGCGATTACGGAGTCAGCAAGGGCCATACCTACGAAGTCGCAGCGCAATGGCGGCGCGGCGGCGCAAGATCAGAACCGGTAGTTGATCGATACGTCGGCGACGCCCGTCGCGCGGCTGCGCGTGATCGGACTGTTGCCCGCGCTGCCGACGAGCTGCTCGAACGCGCCGTCGGCGGTCGCGAACCAGTGCTTGCTGAACAGCCAGATCGCGCTGACACCGAAACCCACCGACTTGAAGCCCGCGCTCGCGTGATACTGCGGATACTGCGAGTGAGCGGCCTGCTCCTGATTGACGCCGAACCAGCTGTTCATGTACTTGGAGTCCGCGAGCACCACGTTCGGGCCGGCGAACCAGAAGAACTGCCTGGTGCTGCCGGGCATCGGCATATATGCACCGAGATCGCCGATCCAGCCGTTCGATCCGCCGAAATAGCGGCGGATATCGGCGCGCAGCACGAGCGGAAAATCCTTCGAAATGACGTACTCGCCCGAGAGCTTCAGACCCACCGCCGGGTTGATGTTGCCGAGCCCGTTGAGTTCCTGCGGATCGTCCTGAGCGCGCCGGCCGAGGTCGTAGACCGCGGCGAGACTCATGCGCCAGTTCTCGCCCTGCGCGAAGTTCACGCCGAAGCCTTCGCCGCTCGACAGAAAGAGCAGATCCTTGTACCGCACGTCGATGCTCGGACCGGCCACCAGGTGATAGCGGTCCGATCCCTCGAAGCGCGGCTGGAACGACGTAGCCACGCCGAAGCGCAGTTGCCAGTCGGGAATGTTCGGCTGCCACATCTTCTGCAGCGGAACGCCCACCGAGTATTGCCATTCGCCGAGCGGCGACGGCGTCTGCGCGAAGACCACACCCGGCCCGCAGGCCATCGCACTCAAGGTCGCGGCGACGAAGAAGCTCGCCGCGATGCCGGTTTGTTTATGGCGGGGCGAGGCGCCCCGCTTCTTTCTGCGGCTGTTCACCACCGGAAGCCTCCGATCCGCTCGTCGCGATGAGGTTAGGTTTTCGCCCGGGGTCCAGCGCGGACCCAAAAAGCACGGACGACCGCCGCACCGCTACTTACGGCGTGTAATTTTTCCAATCGATGACGCGGGCGGCGCGAGGCGCACGAGGCGCGGCGAGCCCGCGTGACCCACGCGGTCGTGTGGCCACTGCGCATGATCCTTGCGCGCCGCGCTGACCCGGACAATGGCCCACGGAACATGGCTTCGCAAGATATGCGCCAAGTCTGTGGAAGATTGATGACGAGCGCGGCGCAACCGTTCGGCCGGGTCATTGCCCTGCTTGAACGAGCACCGGCTTGTCGCGATACAGGCTGGGGAACAGGCGCTTCAGGTTGGCGATTTTCGGCATGTCATTGAACACGATATAGGCCGAATCGGGATGCAAGGTCAGGTAGTTCTGGTGATACGACTCGGCCGGATAGAAGCCTTTGTACGGCTCCGTCTTCGTGACGATCGGCGCGGGGAACACGTGCGACTTGTCGAGCTGCGCGATGTAGCTTTGCGCGACGCGCCGCTGCGCATCGTTCAGCGGAAAGATCGCGGAGCGGTATTGCGTGCCGCTGTCGGGCCCCTGACGATTCAGCTCGGTCGGGTCCTGAACCACCGAGAAATACACCTGCAGCAACTGGCCGTAGGTGACCTTGCCGGGGTCGAAGGTGACCTGCACCGATTCGGCGTGCCCGGTGTCGCCGCCGCTGACGGTCTCGTACTGCGCGGTGTCGCGTGAGCCGCCCGAGTAGCCGGACACCGCCCTCGTCACACCACGCACGTGCTGGAACACGCCCTGGACGCCCCAGAAGCAGCCACCCGCGAGCACCGCGGTTTCCTCGTGCGCGGTGCTGGCCGGGAGCGGTTCGTCGAGCGCGGGCGGTGCGATCACGACGGCGTTCTCCGCCGGGAACGCGACGCGCTGCGCGAGCGGCGACGCAAAGGCGGCGGCGCCGAGCAGCAACGACAACGCGGCCGCACGTGAGCGTTTCGAGTTGCCGCCGAGCGATGTAAGGGATTGCGGTCTGTTGCCAGTCATGGTGGTCGCTCCGAAAAAGTGCCGACGCGCGCCCGCCTTGCCACCGTGCTGCCAGGCCGCACGCGGGTGCGCCGAAGCTTGGTCGCGCGGGCGCGGCGTTTATGACAGCATGCGCGCTTTTGCGGCCGGCTGCGCGGCGTGGTGACCGAGCGGATTACAGCGGAAATTTCGTGGTCGACAGGATTTCCTTCAGCACCATGAACGAGCGGATCTGCCGCACGCCGGGCAGATACAGCAACTGCTCCGCGTGCAGGCGATTGAAGCTGTCGCTGTCGCGCGTGCGGATCACCATGAAATAGTCGAACTCGCCGGTCACCACGTGGCACTCCATGCAGCCGGCCACCTTCTGCGCGGCCTTTTCGAATTCGGCGAACGACTCTGGCGTCGAGCGATCGAGCACCACGCCGATGATCACCAGCATGCCCGCGCCCGCCGCCTTGGGGTCGAGCAGCGCGACCACGCCTCGAATCAGCCCCGATTCCTTCAAGCGCTCGACGCGCCGCAAACACGCCGGCGCGCTCAGCTTCACCTTCGCCGCGAGCGCCACGTTCGAAATGGACGCGTCGGTCTGCAACTGCCGCAGGATCGCGCGATCGATGCGATCGAGCGCGTGTTGCCGATCGGAAGGTTTCGATCCAGCACGAACTTTTGTTGCGCTAGTGGCCATCTTTGCGAAGTTTTGTGAGGAAGCGGAGATTCCCTGATTTTTAAAAATAGGTCCGGCCGATTTTTTTCGCAAGCTCATTTCCGACGGTTTTTTCTAACATGAACGCTCGGAAATCACCCACCACGGAGCCCCGATGAACCTGCAACGATTCCCCCGCTATTCGCTCACCTTCGGGCCGACGCCGATCCAGCCGCTCAACCGTCTGAGCAAGCATCTCGGCGGCAAGGTCAAGCTCTATGCCAAGCGCGAAGACTGCAATAGCGGCCTCGCGTTCGGCGGCAACAAGACCCGCAAGCTCGAATATCTGATCCCCGACGCACTCGCGCAGGGCTGCGACACGCTGGTATCGATCGGCGGCATCCAGTCGAACCAGACGCGCCAGGTCGCGGCGGTTGCCGCGCATCTGGGTCTGAAGTGCGTGCTCGTGCAGGAGAACTGGGTCAACTACTCGGATGCGGTCTACGACCGTGTCGGCAACATCCAGATGTCGCGCATGATGGGCGCCGACGTGCGGCTCGTGCCGGACGGCTTCGACATCGGCTTTCGCAAGAGCTGGGAAGACGCGCTCGACAGCGTGCGCGCCGCCGGCGGCAAGCCGTACGCGATTCCCGCCGGCTGCTCGGATCATCCGCTGGGCGGGCTCGGCTTCGTCGGCTTCGCCGAAGAGGTGCGCCAACAGGAAGCCGAATTGGGTTTCAAATTCGACTACATCGTCGTGTGCTCGGTGACGGGCAGCACCCAGGCGGGCATGGTGGTCGGTTTCGCCGCCGACGGCCGCGCCGAGCGGGTAATTGGCATCGACGCCTCGGCGAAACCGGCGCAGACGCGCGAGCAGATCACGCGCATCGCGAAGCGGACCGCCGAGAGCGTCGAACTGGGCCGCGACATCACCGCGAAGGACATCGTGCTCGACGAGCGCTACGGCGGCCCGGAATACGGTCTGCCCAACGACGGCACGCTCGAGGCGATCCGCTTGTGCGCGCGGCTCGAAGGCATGCTGACCGATCCGGTGTACGAGGGGAAGTCGATGCACGGCATGATCGACAAGGTCCGTAACGGCGAATTTCCGGCCGGCTCGCGCGTGCTGTATGCGCACCTGGGCGGCGTGCCGGCGTTGAGCGCGTACAGCTTCATCTTCCGCGACGGTTGATGGGGTTTAGAAGATTTAGCCGACGGGCGTCCGCGGTTCGGCCGCGAGCTTTTTCCTCAGATGCGTGCGCAGAAACTCGACGAATGTCCGGATCGTGACCGAGCTTTGCCGATGCTGCGGATACACCGCATAGACGCCCGTCGCCGACGGCAGGAACGCTTCTAGCACGGGCACGAGCTGTCCGCTGGCGAGCGCATCGGCGATGATGAAATCGGGCAGCCGGACGATTCCCAGTCCCGCGACGGCCGAATCGCGAATCAGCTCGCCGTTATTGGCCCGCAACGGCCCGCGCACCTCGACGCTCTTCGCCGCGCCGTCGACGCGAAACTCCCAGCTGACCGCGCCGCCATGGCCGTACAGCAGGCAATCGTGATTCGCGAGGTCGGCCGGCACGGCCGGGCTGCCGCGCCGCCGCAGATAACCGGGGCTGCAGCACGCGATCATCCTCACGTCGATCAGCTTCTGCGCGATCAGCGACGAATCCGCCAGCGTGCCGATGCGGATCGCCATGTCGAAGCCCTCGCCGACCACATCGACAGCGCGGTCGCTCAGTTCCATATCGAAGCGCACGTCGCGATGCTCGCGCAGAAACGCGGCGACGAGCGGCGACAGATGCGTCATGCCGAACGACATCGGCGCGCTCACGCGTAGCAGCCCGCGCGGCCCGGCACGGCGCAGCGACATCGCCTGCTCGGCGTCCTCGACCTCGCCGAGGATGCGCTTGGCCCGCTCGTAGAACTCCTGGCCCAGATCGGTCACCGCCAGCTTGCGCGTATTGCGAATCAGCAGTTGCACGCCGAGCGCCTCTTCGAGCGCCATCACACGGCGGCTCACGAACTGTTTCGACAGCGACAGCCGGTTTGCCGCGGCGGTGAAATTGTGGGCGTCGACGGTCGCGACGAAGATCCGCATGTCATCGAGTTGCATCGTATTGTCCACTCCAATGCGACAGTGTTTCCGATTTTACCCTGATTATAACGATCCGGATTGACCTACACTGTCATTCATCGATCGCAGCCAAACACCTGGCCCGGATCACACGACAAAACTCAAGGAGAAAACAGCATGCTCGAAATCAGACACGCCAACCAACGTGGCCGCGCGGAACACGGCTGGCTCAGCTCGCGCCATACGTTTTCGTTCGCGCACTATCACGATCCGAAGCAGAACGGTTTCTCGGACCTGCTCGTGATCAACGACGACCGTGTGGCGCCGGCGCAAGGCTTCGGCAAGCATCCGCATCGCGACATGGAGATCTTTTCGTACGTGCTCGAAGGCGCGCTCGAACACAAGGACACGATGGGCACGGGCTCGGTGATCGTGCCGGGCGACATCCAGTTGATGAGCGCAGGCACCGGCGTGGCGCACAGCGAATACAACCATTCGAAGAGCGAGCCGGTGCACTTCCTGCAGATCTGGATCGCACCGGCGCAGCAAGGCACGCAGCCGCGCTATCAGCAACAGCATTTCGGCGCGGCCGACAAGCGCGGCGTGCTGCGGCTGGTGCTGTCGCCGGACGGTGCGGACGGTTCGCTGCAGTTGCAACAGGACGCACGTGTGTATGCGGGTCTTTTCAACGGCGACGAAACCGCGCGGCTCGAACTCGCGAAGGACCGTTATGCGTATGTTCATGTGGCGCGCGGCAGCGTCACGGTGAATGGCGTCGAGCTTGGCGAGGGTGATGGCGCACGGGTGCGTGGCGAAGAAGCGCTGACGTTCACGCAGGGCCGCGACGCGGAAGTGCTCGTGTTCGACCTGCGCAACATCGAGACCTCGGCGTTGTGGGCATAAGCGCTCCGCTTGCGCCGCTAATGACTCAATCTTGATCTGGCTCGTTGGACGACAATGTCCAGCGAGCTTCAACTCTCTACCCTAACGGGAAAAATCATGCGCTATACGCTGTTTGAAAACCAGAAAGACGCTGTGGTTCTCGTCGCCCGAATCCTGCTGATGGTGCTGTTCGTGATGTTCGGCTGGTCGAAGCTGACCGGCTTTTCCGGCACCGTCGCCTATATGACGTCGACCGGCGCGCCTGTGCCGGAGTTGTCCGCCGTTATCGCGGTGGTGATGGAGCTGGTCGTGGGCGTCGCGCTGCTAGTGGGTTTCTTCACGCGACCGCTGGCGCTGCTGCTTGCGCTGTATACGCTCGGCACCGCGATCATCGGCCACCACTACTGGAATATGACGGGCGCGATGCAATACGACAACATGATCCATTTCTACAAGAACATCGGCATCATCGGCGGCTTGCTGTTGTTGTGCGTGACCGGCCCCGGCAAGTATTCGTTCGACCGGCGTTGATACCGATTGCCGCGCTTTAACGAAAAAGGCCCGCATGCCGCGGGCCTTTTTTCGTGCGCAAACTGAAACGGCGGCCCGCGGGCCGCCGTTTGCGTCTCTGATCTACCGGATCAAACTGCTGCTTCGGCTTCCGCTTCGCTGACCGCCGCGACTTCTTCGCTGTGGCGGATCAGGTGATCGAACGCGGACAGCGATGCCTTCGCGCCTTCGCCTACCGCGATCACGATCTGCTTGAACGGCACCGTAGTCACGTCGCCGGCGGCGAACACGCCCGGCACCGACGTCGCGCCGCGCGCATCGACGACGATCTCGCCGTGCTTCGACAGTTCGACCGTGCCCTTCAGCCATTCGGTGTTCGGCACGAGACCGATTTGCACGAACACGCCTTCGAGTTCGACCTTCTTCACGTCGCCCGAAGCGAGGTCCTTATAGACCAGACCGTCGACCTTCTTGCCGTCGCCGGTGATTTCCGTGGTCTGCGCCTGGGTGACGATCTTCACGTTCGGCAGGCTGCGCAGCTTGCGTTGCAGCACTTCGTCGGCACGCAGCGTCGCGCCGAATTCGAGCAGCGTCACTTCGCGCACGAGACCCGCGAGGTCGATCGCCGCTTCGACACCCGAGTTGCCGCCGCCGATCACCGCGACGCGCTTGCCCTTGAACAGCGGGCCATCGCAGTGCGGGCAGTAGGCGACGCCATGATTGCGGTACTCGCGCTCGCCCGGCACGTTGATTTCGCGCCAGCGTGCGCCGGTTGCGAGGATGATCGTCTTCGCCTTCAGCACCGCGCCGTTCGCGAGACGCACTTCGTTGATGCGCCCCGGAATCAGCGCTTCGGCACGCTGCACGTCCATGATGTCGACGTCATAGGCCTTCACGTGCTGTTCGAGCGCGGTCGCGAACTTCGGGCCTTCGGTTTCGGTCACCGACACGAAGTTTTCGATCGCCAGCGTATCGAGCACCTGGCCGCCGAAACGCTCCGCCACGACGCCAGTCGCGATGCCCTTGCGCGCCGAGTAGATCGCCGCCGCAGCGCCCGCAGGGCCGCCGCCGACGATCAGCGTATCGAAGACCGGCTTCTTTGCCAGTTCCTTCGCGGCGCGCGCACCGGCGTTGGTGTCGAGCTTCGCGAGGATTTCCTTCACGCCGCTGCGGCCCTGGCCGAAGGTTTCGCCGTTCAGGAACATCGTCGGTACCGCCATGACCTGGCGCGCTTCGACTTCGTTCTGGAACAGCGCGCCGTCGATCGCGACGTGACGGATGCGCGGATTGATCAGCGCCATCACGTTCAGCGCCTGCACGACTTCCGGGCAGTTCTGGCACGACAGCGAGAAATACGTTTCGAATTGATAGTCGCCGTCGAGGCTGCGGATCTGTTCGATCACCGCATCGTCGAGTTTGACTGGATGGCCGCCGACCTGCAGCAGTGCGAGGACGAGCGACGTGAATTCATGACCCATCGGAATGCCGGCGAAACGAATGCCCGCTTCCTTGCCCGCTTCGCCGATCGAAAACGACGGCTTGCGCTCATCGTCACCGCGACGCTCGATCACCGTCACGCGCTCCGACAGAGTCGCGATGTCGTTCAGCAGGGCCAGCAGCTCCTGCGACTTCGCGCTGTCGTCGACCGATGCGACGAGCTCGATAGGCCTGCTAACTTTTTCGAGGTACGACTTCAGTTGAGTCTTGAGATTGGCGTCAAGCATGGCGTTGCGATTCCGTGACGAGGGGTGTTGGTGTCCCGGCGCCGCACACATCCGGATAGGACATGCTGGGCCCGGGGAACGCGCGAAACGCCGTAGCATGCGATTCGCGCGGTGATGCGCCGGGAAGATCCCGGCAGATGCAGACTGCGAGTGCAGCGTGAGCTGCGCGGACCTTAGATCTTGCCGACCAGGTCGAGCGACGGGGTCAGCGTTTCTGCGCCCGGCGTCCACTTGGCGGGGCACACTTCACCCGGGTGAGCCGCGATGTATTGCGCAGCCTGAACCTTGCGCAGCAGTTCGCCAGCGTCACGGCCGATGCCGTTGTCGTGGATTTCGCACAGCTTGATCTCGCCTTCCGGGTTGATCACGAACGTGCCGCGCAGCGCGAGGCCTTCTTCTTCGATCAGCACGTCGAAGTTGCGCGAGATAGCGAGCGTCGGGTCAGCCAGCATCGGGTACTTGATCTTCTGGATCGTGTCCGACGTGTCGTGCCAGGCCTTGTGCGTGAAGTGCGTATCGGTCGACACGCTGTAGATTTCAACGCCAATCTTCTTGAACTCTTCGTAACGATCGGCCAGGTCGCCCAGTTCGGTCGGGCACACGAACGTGAAGTCTGCCGGGTAGAACACGAAAACCGACCACTTGCCCTTCAGGTCTTCTTCAGTGACGGTCTTGAAATCGCCGTTGTGGTAAGCCTGTGCTTTGAACGGTTTGACTTGACTGTTGATGATCGGCATTTGCTGAATCCTCTTTGGAGGGTGGTTGGAAAGTAGAGCCAGTATGTCAGACTACACTTAATAGGTAAAGTGGATTGTATTAATGATTTCGATAGCCCGGCCCTATTAATTTTGGCGGTTCAGACTATCGGTCGAATGGCCGGGCGATTCAGCCCTTCAGAAGCCGCCACAGCGTGGTTCGGCCGATGCCGAGCGCGCGGCTGGCGGCGGCACGATTGCCGCCGGATTGTTCCAAGGCACGCAGCGCATCCTCGCGGGTGGGGCTGGCGCGGGGCGCCGTGCTGCCAGGGCTAGCGTCCTGAGACGCTTCCGTGATTCGCTCGTCCCCGGCCGGCCTGATCCGGCTGAACTCGGGAAATACCGCCAACCAGTCTGGCAAGGCGTCGGCGGTCGAGTTCGCGGACAACTCGCTGGTCACCTCGCCGATATAAATTGCCGCGCGCGCCAGCAGATTTTCCAGTTCGCGGACGTTGCCGGGCCACGCGTAATTCGCGAAAAGCGGGTCGAGAAACGCGAGCACCCGCTCGAGCGCCGCCGCCGACAAGCCGTATTGCAGCGCGCTGCGCTCCAGCAGATGCCGCGCCAGCGGCGCGATGTCGGCGCGGCGTTCGCGCAGCGGCGGCAATTTTATCTGAAGCAGATTTAATCTGAAATACAGATCCGCGCGAAACGGGCCCTGCTCGACGAGCGCGTGCAGATCGCGGTGCGTCGCGGCGATCACACGCACGTCGACCGGGGTCGCGCGGCCCGCGCCGAGCTTCATCACCTCGCGTTCCTGCAGCACGCGTAATAGCCGGCTTTGCAGCGCGGCCGGCATTTCGCCGATTTCATCGAGAAAGATAGTGCCGGTGTGCGCGATTTCAAATAGTCCCGGCTTGCCGCCGCGCCGCGCGCCCGTGAACGCCCCTTCCTCGTGCCCGAACAGCTCGCTTTCGATCAGCCCCTCGGGCAGCGCCGCGCAGTTGAACGCGACGAACGGATTGCCGCGCCGCCGGCTCACGTTATGGATCCCCTGCGCGACCAGTTCCTTGCCGGTGCCGCTTTCGCCGCTCAGCAGCACGGTCGCGTCGTGCGCGGCGCCGGCGCGCGCGAGCCGGCGCACGCGCTCGAGCGCCAACGACTCGCCGATCAGATCGTCGAGCCGATGCCGCGCGACCAGATGCCGTGGCCGCTGGCTGGTGCGCAGCGAACGGTCGATCCGCTGCGCAACCAGCGCGTCCTGCGCGGTCACGACAAAACCGGCCCGCGCGCCCTGCTCGACGATCGGCACACAGTTGACGATCAGCGCGCGCCCCCCGATCTGCTCGATGCGTTCGTCGACCGGCTCATCGGCGACCCGCGTCTCACGCAACAGCGGCGCGAGCGCGCGTCCGACCCGCGCGGGGGTGTCCTCGTCGTCCTTCGGCGCCTCCTGCGCCGGGCCTAAACCGAGCAGGTCGAGCATCGCCGGGTTGACGGCTTCGAGCTGGCCGGCTTCGTCGAACGCGGCGACGCCGTCGCGCAGGTGCGCGACGATCGTATTCAGGCGCACCCGCTTCGATTCCTTCTGCCGGCTCACGCGCGCCAGTTCGACCGAGCGCTCGAACGCTTCCTCGACCGCGGCGAGCGAGTACAGGAACACGCTTTCCATGCCGGCCTGCTGCGCCAGATCGCAGGCCATGCCCGCGCCGACCACCACGCGGCAGCCCTGCGCGGCGAGTTCATCGACCGCGTGCCGCACTTCGTCGATCGACCGGTACGCGCGCTGCCGCAAATCGACGTTCAGCAGCGGGCTCAGGTCGGCAAGTTCCTGCGCGATCGCTTCATGCAGCACCAGCCCGATGCGCGCCTGCGGCCACGTGGCGGTGGCGCGCGTGATCGCGCTCAACACGTCGAAGCCATTCACCTTGACCATCACGACCGGCACGCTGAGGTTTTCGCGCAGATACGCGCCGTTCGAGCCGGCGGACAGTACGACATCGACGGAACCTGCGTCCACGTATGCCTGCAACGCGGCGACGGCAGCGCCATAGCCCTCCCGCACCGTGAAGAATTTCGCGCGGCCGGCATAGCGCGGCGCTACCGCCTCGCAAAGCGATTGCAGTCGGCTGATACTGACGAGTGCGACGCCGGGGCGCCCGGCATCGACGGCGGGACTCGGGTTCGCGACGAATGGGCTAAACGTGGACACCGTGTTCTCCTTGATTGAAACGTTCCGCGAAACGTTTCATGAAACGTTCCACCGATTTTGCCACGAACCTCCGAGCCGAGCCCGCAGCGCGCAAACCCTTGTTCCATCGGCACAACGCGCGGAACATCGGCCAATGGCACGTTTCCTGCAGAATGTCACCCGCGTTCCACTACCGATTTCCCTTCTGGAGACCCGCATCATGACCACCACTTCCGCCACCCGCCGCGCCGCGTTCCGCGCCAAGGTCAATCAGCGTCAGGGCCTCCTCGTGCCCGGCGCGTTCAACGCGATGAGCGCGCGCGTGATCGAGGACGCCGGCTTCGAGGCGGTCTACATCACCGGCGCGGGCGTCACCAACATGTCGCTCGGTCTGCCCGATCTCGGCTTCATCGGCCTTGCCGAAGTCGCCGAGCACACCGCGCGCATCCGCGACGCGGTCGCGCTGCCGCTGATCGTCGATGCCGACACCGGCTTCGGCAACGCGCTGAACGTGCGCCAGACCGTGCGCGTGCTCGAGCGCAGCGGCGCCGACGTGATCCAGTTCGAAGACCAGGTGATGCCGAAGAAATGCGGCCACTTCTCGGGTAAGGAAGTCGTCGCGACGAGCGAGATGGTTGGCAAGATCCGCGCGGCCGTCGACGCGCGCGAGGACGCGAACCTGCAGATCATGGCGCGCACCGATGCGGCCGCGGTCCACGGCATCGAGGACGCGATCGAACGCGGTCATCGCTTCATCGAGGCGGGCGCCGACATCCTGTTCATCGAGGCAACCGAATCGCTCGCCGACATCGAGCGTCTGCCGGGGTTATTCGACGTGCCGCAGCTGATCAACATCGTGATCGGCGGCAAGACGCCGGTGCAGTCGCGCGACGCGCTCGCGAAGCTCGGCTACGGCATCGTGCTGTACGCGAACGCGGCGCTGCAGGGTGCGGTGCTCGGCATGCAGCGCGCGCTCGGCACGCTGCAAAGCAATGGCCGCCTCGACGAGGACGCGACGATCGTCGCGCCGTTCAGCGAGCGCCAGCGGCTCGTCAACAAGCCGCTGTATGACCGGCTGGACAAGGAGTACTCGGCGAAGGACTGACGCAACGGCGGCGGCGCGGTGGCGCGCTGCACGCCTGCGTGAAAGGGGACCCTTTCTTGCGTTAGGATTCAGGGCTGGAAAGCGTGGCTGAAAATCAGCCAAGCTGATGTTCCCGCCAGCCCGAAGCATAAAAACGCACACGAAAGGTCATCTCAAGCACCATGAAGTCACACGCTTCGCGCGCCGCGCGCCGGCCCGTCAATGGTCTTTGCGCGCGCCTCGGCGCGCCGCGGGAGCTCGCGCGATGAGCAGCAGCGGCACCCGCACCGCGCACGTCGGCTGGCTGCCTTACATCGTCGCGGCCACCTTCTTCATGGAGTACCTCGACACCACGGTGATCGCCACCGCGCTGCCGCAGATGGCGCGTTCGTTCGGCGTCGGCCCGAACAGCCTGAGCCTCGGCATGACCGCCTACATGCTCGCGCTCGCGATCTTCATCCCCGCGAGCGGCTGGGTCGCCGACCGCTGCGGCGCGCGCACCGTGTTCGTCAGCGCGATCGGCGTGTTCACGGTCGCGTCGGTGTTGTGCGGGCTGTCGCAGAACGTGCCCGAGTTCACGGCCGCGCGGCTGCTGCAAGGCATCGGCGGCGCGATGATGGTGCCGGTCGGCCGTCTGATCGTGGTCCGCAGCACCGAGAAAGCCCGCATGATGCAGGCGATCTCGACGATCACCTGGCCGGCCATCGCGGCGCCGGTGGTCGGCCCGCCGATCGGCGGCTTCATCACGACCTACGCGTCGTGGCGCTGGATCTTCCTGCTGAACGTGCCATTCGGCCTCGCAGCGATCGCCGTCGCGCTCGCCATCGTGCCGAATCTGCGCGGCACCGAACGCAAGCCGCTCGACGTCGTCGGCCTGCTGCTGAGCGGCGTCGCGCTGACCGCGATCCTGTACGGCGCGGAGCTCGCGAGCCAGCCGGCCACCAATGCGTGGCTCGCGATCGCGGTCGTGGCGGGCGGTCTGCTGGTCGGCGCGATCGCGTTCCTGCACGCGAAGCGTCATCCGCATCCGCTCGTCGACGTGTCGACGCTGAAGGTGCCGACGTTCTCGGTGACGGTCATCACCGGTTCGTTCACGCGCATCGGCATCGGCGCGGTGCCCTATCTGATGCCGCTGCTGTTCCAGGTCGGCTTCGGGCTGTCGGCGTTCCGCTCGGGTCTGCTGCTGCTCGCGAGCGCGGTCGGCAACCTCGGCATGAAGGCGCTGACCA
This sequence comes from Paraburkholderia sp. BR14320, assembly GCF_040948665.1. Classification (NCBI taxonomy): domain Bacteria; kingdom Pseudomonadati; phylum Pseudomonadota; class Betaproteobacteria; order Burkholderiales; family Burkholderiaceae; genus Paraburkholderia; species Paraburkholderia sp. BR14320. The sequence continues at coordinate 127,816 of NZ_JBFPKG010000011.1, read as the reverse complement.
CGCGCATCCTGCAGCGCTACGGCTTCCGGACGGTGGCGATCGTCGACGTCGTCGTGGCGGGCATTTTCATCACCTTGTGCGGACTGCTGACGCCGGACGTACCGCTGGTGTTGGTGCTGATCGTGGTGTTCGTGTACGGCGTCACGCGCTCGATGCAGTTCTCGACGCTGGCGACGCTCGCCTACGCCGATATCCAGCAGACGCAGATGAGTGCGGCGAGCACGCTATGGAGCGCGGCCATGCAAATGACGATCGGTCTGGGCATCGCGTTCGGTGCGGTGTCGCTGCGCGTCGCGGCGCTGTTCAACGGCGAGACGACCGGCCACGTGTTCACGCTCGACGATTTCCGCCTCGCGTTCCTGTTCGCCGGCGTGCTGACGCTGCTGTCGGTGCTCGGTTATATGGGGCTCGCGCGCAATGCCGGCCAGAGCATTGGCGGGGGTTCGCGCGGTGGCGAGACTACCGCGAAGGGCTAAGGGCACACGCTGCCGCTACGCGAAACAGGAGACACCCCATGCAAGCCAGCGAACTGAAGATATCCAGCCGCATCGCCGATCTCGACCTCGACATGGTCTACGCGTTCCTGTCGCAGGAAACGCCGTGGGCCAAGGGCATGCCGCGCGCGACCTTCGAGCGGGCCGTCGCCGGTTCGCTGTGCTTCGGCGGATTTGTCGACGGCGAGCAGATCGCGTTCGCACGTCTGATCACCGACGAGGCGACCTTCGCTTACCTGTGCGACGTGTTCGTGCTGCCGGCGCATCGCGGCCACGGCTATGCGTCGGCGTTGATGAAACATATCTTTGCGAGCCCGTCGCTCGCCAGTCTGCGCAGAGTCGTGCTGGTCACGACCGACGCGCATCACGTCTATGCGCCGCATGGGTTCACGTCGCTCGCGAACCCCGAGCGGTATATGGAGCTGCATCGGCCGGATGTTTATAAAGCGGCCGAATAGGCGCCGCGTCAGCATACGCGCGCTCGCGCATCCACTTCGTCATGATCCATTTGTCGCCGGCCAGCACCGGCGCGCCGCCGTGCAGCGTCGACGGGTCGAGCTGGCGCTCACCATTCATGTAGCGGAAATACACCGCGCCGCCCGCCCGCGCCGCGACCGACAGGCCTGCTGAGGGGAACACCGTCTCTCCGCCGTCGGCGACGTCGTTCAGATAGATAATCAGTGTCGCGACGCGTTGGCCGCCCTGCGCGGTGTGCACCGCGCTGCCGGGCTGATCGGGCGCGAAGAAGTCGAAATGCGGGCTGTACTCGCCGCTCGTGCCGTAATGAAGCACCTGCAGGCCTTCGCCGTTTTCGATGGGCCAGTTCGTCAGGCTCGCGATGCGTCGTTCGATTCGCGCGATCAACCGGTCCTCGCCGCGCCGATACCAGACGCCTTCGCTGGTCCGGCTGCGGATCACGTCTTCGTGGCCGGAGAGTGGATTGACCGTCGTCGAGCGTTTCAACCGATGCCGCGAGCGTTCGATCAGATCCGCGCATTCCACGGCCGACAGCACGTCGGCGAACACGACCAGCTGCGGGCGCTCGCAGCGGAGTAACACGCGTACCTCGCGGTCAGCGGCGCGGATCAGGTTGCCGCGTGCAACCGGCGCAGCGTCGTAGCGATAAGGATTGGTGGCGGGATCGGCGACTGTGGCGGGCGCCGCGGGGCGGCACGCGCGCCGGTCGAACGCATGGTGGACCGCGACGCGGGCCTCGCCGTCGGCAAAGCCGGCTTGCACCATCGCGTCGATCATCGAGCCCGGCGTGCAGCCGCGCGCGACATTGCTGCTCAGCCATTCTTGCCAGGCGGCATCGACGACTCGCATAGCGTTTCCTGTGCGGCGGCCCGGCAAGGAGTGCGGGCGCGCGCGTGCTTCGATCATAGCAAGCGCGATGCGCGCGCCGCACGCACGCGGCTAGCCGCGCTCGCGATTCAACTGCCCGCGATAGTGCAGCAGCCCCCGGCGCGCCTGCTGCCTGAGCATCCGCTGCACGAACGGCGACCAGCCGAGCAGCGTGCCGCGCATGCCCATCGCCTGGCGCATCCACAGCCACAGATCGAAGCGGTCGCGATGCTCGACGATGAGCCCGTCGCGGAACACGAAACGCGCTTCGATCCGGTTGACGACGTCGCGCCCGGTTTGGACGAAACGGTAGCGCGCCACCCACTGCGCGCGGCCGGTACGGTCGTCGGCCTCGATGTCGCTGAAGGTCAGCGTGAAGTCCTGCGCGTGCTTGACGAGCATGCGCCACATGTCGCGCACTTCGTCGCCGACCAGTTCGCCGAAGGCGGGGTCGCTGAAGACGGCGTCGTCGGCATAACAGGCGACCATGGTCTCGGCGTCGCGTTGCTGGAAGGCGGTGTAGAAGCGTTCGATCAGCTCGGTGTTCGGATGGCTCATTGATGTCGTGTGGTGTATTGCGGGAGCGCATCACGTGTCATGCGCGCGCAGAGGCGCGCCGCGCTCCGAAAAGACAGCCCGCGCGCGGTAGGCGGCGGACCTGGCGCACACGATATAGGAAAACGGCGCGAATGGGGGACCGGCGCGAGCCGACGACGGCTTTCCCCTTCCGATACCGCCGCCTGGAAACGCGCCACCTCCGCCCGCCCGGCGAGCCCCCACACCACCGCCGCCACCGACGCCGCGACGAGCGCCGCCACTCCCAGCGCCGCCGCAAAACCCGCGGCGAAGAACCCACACGTAGCGCGCGCCGCCGGCCGCGAGCGCGGTCAGCAGATTGCCGAGCGCGATCAGCAGTATCCGTGGGTGGCCGGCCCGGCTCCGATGCCGCGCTCAAGGGTCGCGCACGACGGCGGTGTCGAGGATCGCAAGGGGCTGCTGGTCGCCGCGCTACCGGGCGCGGATATCGTCGTGTTTCCAGTCGATTGCATCGATCACGGTTCGATGAATACGCTGAAGCGGATCTGCGAGCGTCGCGAGTTTCGTCGAGTTGATCGCGCGGCTGCATCCCGAGCACGTCGCGCAGCTTCGCCATCCGCCGCCTTCGGTGTTCTGTTTGCGGCACGGCTGAGCGCACCGATAGCGCCGACGCGATCGTGGGCCTTCACGAGCGGATCAGTTTCGCCAGTTCGGCGATCTGCTTCGCGCAGCTTCGCCGCGCCTCTTCCTCGACGTCACGATACAGCCGGATGATGGTTTCGCCGACCGGCGTCAGCGTGCAGCCGCCGCCGCTCTGACCGCCCTGCTCCGATTGCGTGGCCGGCGACTTCGGCGAGCGATTCAGCTTGTCGATCAACAGCCACGCGCGCCGATACGACATATCGAGACTCCGCGCCGCCGCCGAGATCGATCCATAGTCGCGCACCGCCTCGAGCAGATCGACCTTGCCTGGCCCGAGTGCAACCGCATCGCCGCTACGGATGCGCATCCTGAAGCGCACTTCGGGACGCGCCCTGGTGGACTTCGTCGCCGGAGCGGCTCTGCTTTTAGCGGGTTTTGCGGTGTCGGCCGTGCGCGCAAGCATACAGGAACGGTTTCGCGCCGCCCCCTCAGTGGCGCGCTTCAAGGCTGCCTTGGAAAGCAGTACCCGTAGTCCTCGCAGCCCGGGCAACCCGGCGCGGGTCCCGGCTCCAGACCCAACGGGATCGCGCATTGCGATGCGAGGAATTTCTTCCAGCGCAGGTCATCGATGTTGCGCTCGACCAGCGTCGGCAAGTAGCGCGTGAGCATCCACGTCACGTCATCGCGGCCTGCGAGACCAAGGTCGCGCCATAGATGATGCGGACGCAAACACGCATGGGCGATGCAGTCGTTCATCAACGGATCGTCAGGCATGGCTGATCAAACTTCGTCCGCATACGCGCGGCCTCGAATCTCGGCCAACGACGTATCGACCAGCAAGCGGCCCGTATCGAACACCGTCTCGAGCACTTCGTCCCACTCGCCCGCCACCGTGCGCTCGTCCCACACGATCGGCAACGTGACCGTCCGGTACTCGCCGCTGGCGCGATGGCGCAGCAAAGTGAGCCGGCCTTTCTTCGAGCGCTTGGCGTGATCGGTGACCGGGTCCTTCGACACATCGTGCCACGTGTCGCCGAGCCGGATCGCGGAGCACTTCATCGCGAAGCGCTGCGTATCGCGGTTGATCTTCTGCAACAGCGCGCCGCCCATGCCGAACACGATGTTGTCGGCGGCGAAGCCGGCCTCGTCCATCGCGGCGAGAATCGCGGGGATCGAATCGGGGTTCACCTCGTCACCCTGGATCACGCGTACGTGGTCGAGCACGCGCCGCCCTTTGCTGTTCGTCTGCGAGCCGAACGACGCCTCCAGCGAGCGCAGCGTGTACAGCACGATCGTGCACGGATCGCCGGAGTCCGGGCGAATCACCAGCGTGCCGCCGGAATCGACCACGGCCTGCTTCAGCTCGCCGCCCCATGCGTTCAGCGCGGCGAACAGGTCGTAAGAGTCGGACACCACCGAAACGATCGCGCCCGGCTTGCCGAAGCGGTCGATCATGTTGCGATACGCGTCGACTTCGCGCTCGCGGCCCCACGCCGTGATCGTGCTGTGCTCGGCCGCGGGCACCGAGAACGCGGCCATGCTGTCGTGGTAGTAGTGATTCGCCGCAACCACCCCGAGCACCGTATCCGAGCCCATGAAGCTGACGAGGTGCGCCGCGCCGCCGATCGCCGCCGACTCCCCGCTCGACACGCCGCGCGCACCGAAATCGTGCAGCTTGAACGGCAGCTGCGAAAGATCGTCGCTGCTTTTCAGCAGAGCTGCGCGGATCGTCTGGCGCAGATGCCAGCTTTGCGTCGCGACCGTGATCGGATACCACACGCGCATCAGCATCGTCTCCAGATACGACCCGAGCCAGAATACGTGGGGATCGTCGCATTCGACGGTGACCAGCACGTTGTGCGTCGGCACGACCGAGCCTTCGGGCACCGCGCGAATCCGCACCGGCAGATGGCCGCCGTATTGCTGCACGACGTAGCGCCAGCCCGCTTCGTTGAACGGCTCGCCGTGCACGCTGAAGAACGCGCGCGCCTGGTCGATCATCGCGCCGGTGACGGGCCGGCACAGGTATTCCTTCAGCAGCATCTGCAAGCCGAAAAACAGCGTGCGCTCGTAACGTCCGCCGCGCGATTCGATATACGAGAACATTGCCGTCGCATCGGGCGGATATTGCAGAAAGTGCGATGCCTTGTACGAATCCGTATTCAGAATCGGATTGGACAGGATCGACGCGAGGTCGCTGAAACCCTGCGCGTTTTGCATGGACGGTGCTGCGCTCACGTGATTTTCTCGCTGGAATGACCGGACGGCGCGAGCCTGCTCGCGGCTTTCGAAACTCTGACGCCGCCGCTCTACCTGTTCAAAAAGGCCGGGGGAGGACCCTGTATCTCACCTTACTACGGTATGCGCGATAGCGCTCGTCGTCGGACTAGATGCCCGGCTTCAATTGCGGCGGCAGATTCGGCCACGTCGCGAGCAGCCGGCCGAGCATGCTTTTGCGGCGCTCGGCACCGGCCGGCCACAGCATGTTCGCGAGCAGGACGATGCCTTGAGCAAGCCCGCTGTCGCGCGCGCACGCGACGAGCGGCACACCGAGGCTCAGCGCGTCGTCGACGTGCTGATCGTCGCGCGGCAGTTGATGCGCGACCCTCGCGCCGAGCGTGCGTTCGAGCATCGGCAGATTGATCTGCGCGTCCTTGTCGTATTGATTGACGACGACTCGCACCTTGCTGGCCGGATGCCCCAGTTCGCGAAAGATATCGAGCATGCGGCGCGCGCCATGCAGGTACAGCGGGTTCTGCCGCACCACCATGCAGATCGCGTCGCTATGCGCGAGCGCGCGGATCGTCAACGGATTCAGGCTCGGGCCGACGTCGATCAGCACCGCGTCGTAGCGCGGGCGCACCAGCGTCAGAATCCGCTCGAGTTGGCCGGGCAGCAGTTCGGCGGCCTTCAGCGGATCGCCGGCGCCGGCGAGCAGGTCGAGGTTCGGGCGCACGTGCATCGCGCACGCGTCGAACAGCGCCGCGTCGAGTTGCTCATTGCGCGAGCACAGGTCGGCGAGCGTCATCGGCGGCGGGCGATTTGCCATCAGCAGGCTCGCGTCGGCGAATTGCTGGCTCAGGTCGATCAGCAGCACGCGCCGCTCACGCTGCGCGGCGAGCGCGCACGCGAGGTTGACCGCGATCAGCGTGGTGCCGCTGCCGCCCTTGCTCGACGCCAGCGTGACCACGCGCGCGCGACGCCGCTGAGGCGCGCGACGCCGCGCTTCGATCTGCGCGAGCGCATCGGCGACGGCCTGCGCGTCGAGCGGCCACGACAGCACCTGCCGCACGCCGATGCGCAGCGCCGCGCCGATCAGCGCGCTGGACGGCGCCGGCGTCACCAGCATGCAATGGAGCGTCGGCGCGCAGGCAAGCGCTTCCTCGACGCCGCCAAGTCCGCGGACGTTCAGATGGGCGTCGTCGACGATCAGCAGGTCGGCTGTGCGGAGCATGCGCGCGTGGATCGGCAGTTGCCGGGCCGAACCGTACGCGGTGTGCAGCCGATAACGCACGCCGCTCTGTTCGAGCCGCGCGACGATGCGCTGCGCGTTTTCAATGCTCGCGGCAATCAGGAAGATGTCGATCATGGCAGCTCTGCGGCGCTTGGCGCGTCATGCGCGGTTTTTATTCAAGTCGTCTGTTCACGATTGACGACGCAGGCTTCGGCGCGAACTCCTTACCGCGGCGCTCCTCCGTGAAAACCATGAGCCGGCAAACGGGGTTATCGAATTCCCGTACGGCCGTCGCGAGCCGGTATCGAGCAGCAGGCGTCAAACCTCGTTTTCATCGTCGTCGCGCCGACGCGCCGCGCTGCGTTCAGCGCGCACCGGCCTCTCGTACAGCGCGTCGCGCAGCGCGCCACGGCGGATCTCCGCCTGCGCGCGGCGCTCGAGCGCCTCGGCGACGACGAGCGTCAGCAGATCGACGGACGCCCCCGCCGCCTGCGCGAAAAAGCGCGCGCGCGACGCCGCGACGTACCGCCGGTAAGTGCGCCCCGTTCCCTCCGAAGCGGCCGGCCTGCGAATCAGTTGTGGTTTCATGACAGCCCCCGATGTCGATCGGATTTGCGCCAGGTGACGCCGCTTCGTTGCAGCGCCCCGGCCGTCGGGCCAGGTCGCCGTGCCCGTGCCAACTCACGGACACGGCCCCTGGTTCACCTCGTACATTCGTCTCTCTGTGGAGACGATGGCCTCTCTCCCCGCTTCATCGCGCCGGCCGGTCCTGATCCGGCGCTGCCCCTTCCCTTTGCGGCGCGTCGCTCGCGAACGTTGCCAGCGCGTTGCCTGTCGTTATCGCCATCCTTTTCGCGTCGTCAGGACAAAAAGTCGAAAAGGAAAAACGGCGAAGTCGATGCCCTTTTTGTGGTCCGGTTTTGAATGGCCGTCACACCGGTCCGCCACTCAACCGTTTTTCTCACGTATTTAATAAGGCCCCGCCGCGCTCCCGCAGACACTTGATGGCTTCCCCGACCATGCCTGCGAGTGAGCTTTTTACCGCCGGTCTTTTTTAATCCGGTTTTCCCCGTACCGTCGACCTGGCTGCAAACATTTTTCTGTGCAGACCTTATTGCAACGCTTATGCCAACCCGCTTAACAATCGGTAAGGCGCCCGTCAAAGCTTCACGCTGCGGGGAAATCGGTTTGCTTTCGACGCGCCGCGAGCCCGCCCGATTTTTTTTGCGCAGCGCGCATTGATTCGTTTCTGACACGCCAATTCGCCGCGCGCTGGCCGCAAAGCGCGCCCCCCGCTGTGTCTCGCCAGCCTGCAGGGTGGCCGCGGGGCCGGCCACACGTGGCTTCGCCGTCCCGCAAGGCCGGAGAAGCGTCCTGCCGGGCACGGCAAAGCGCAGTCGACTCGTGCTGTCCAATCTGTCGCAACTGTGAAACACGACTGCTTACGCCTCGTCAGTTATAGCCACTCCTTAATACCACGGCAATTGCTATGCAATGTGCGATTCCTCGCATATCCGGCCTTGACCGTTTATTCATTAGTGATCCGTGTTAATCGGAAAACCAACACGCATTGCTTATCCATGTTTCTTTATCTGGCGCTTTCAGGCGCTTTCGCTTATCGTTAGGCCATGCGCCAATCAGAGCGCTTGTATCAGGTCAACGAGGCAAGCCACGGTTCAAGTGGTTTTCACGATTCGGGGATAAAGTCGCCGGGCAGTTTCAGCAATGAACGACAAGGTCGCCGCCATTGCATGAATCGGTCCGCCATGCAGCGCGTTCCGGTTCGCGCCGCGCTTGCAGTGTCCCTTGTTCGTGATCGCTGCTGCCGTGAATGCGTCGCAGCCGGAGTGCAGTAACTGGCCGCCTGAATCTCACAACGCCGCACAGCAGTCCTGAGGATCGAACGGGGGGAATCATGACTACGACTTGCACGCCGGCCGAGATGGAACGCACGGTTCTGTACGTGGCGAACGCGCCCGACCAGAAACTCGTCGAGTTTCTGGCCGCGTCGGGATGGCAAGCCGTGCACGCAAAAAGCACGGCTGTGGCCGAACGCATGATCGAACGCGGCAACATCAAGGTCGGTCTGGTTCAGCTGCCCGAAGATTGCACGTCCCAGCAGCTATCCGCGTTCGCGCTGTGCATGCGCCGCGTCGAGACCAACTGGGTCGCGCAGATCGTGCCGGGCCAGGCCGACAACGAACTGGTCAGCCGTTTCATCCTCGATTACTGCTTCGACTTCGTCACGCAGCCGTGGCTCAACGAGCGGCTCGTGTTCGCGCTCGGCCATGCGCATGGGCTGTCGAACCTGCGTCAGCCGCGCGTCGCGCCCGAGCCGTCGGTCGGCCGTCACGGCATGGTCGGTCAATGCGAGCCGATGCAGCAGCTCTACCGGCGCATCGACAAGTGCGGCGTGACCGACGCACCCGTGTTCATCGCAGGCGAATCCGGCACCGGCAAGGAGCTGACCGCTCGCGCTATTCATGATCGCTCGCCGCGCGCGGGCCGCACGTTCGTCGCGATCAATTGCGCGGCGATTCCGCCGAGCCTGTTGCAGGCCGAACTGTTCGGCCACGAGCGCGGCGCATTTACCGGCGCGCTGCAACGCAAGATCGGCCGCATCGAGAGCGCGCATGAAGGCACGCTGTTTCTCGACGAAATCGGCGACATGCCGCACGAATGCCAGGCGGTGCTGCTGCGCTTCCTGCAGGAAGGCACGATCGAGCGGCTTGGCGGCAACGGTCCGATCAGCGTCGACGTGCGCGTGATCTCGGCCACCCACGTCGACCTCGAGCGCGCCGTCGAAGATGGCCGTTTCCGCTCCGACCTCTATCACCGGCTGTGTGTGCTGCGCCTCATCGAACCGCCGCTGCGCGAGCGCGGCGGCGACATCAAGCTGCTCGCCAATTACGCGCTCAGCATGTACAAGCAGGACGGTGCGCGCAAGCTGCGCGGGCTGTCGAGCGACGCGATCGTCGCCATGTCGAACTATCCTTGGCCCGGCAACGTGCGCGAGCTGATCAACTGCGTGCGCCGCGCGGTCGTGATGAGCGACGGCCGCTTCATCACGGCGAGCGACCTCGGCCTGCCCGAGGCCGACAACGGCCCCGCGGTCACGCTCGCGGAAATCCGCAGCAAGGCCGAAAAGGATGCGATCGAGAACGCGCTGCTGCGACACGGCTACAAGCTGTCCGATGCGGCCGCCGAACTCGGCATTTCGCGCGCGACGCTGTACCGGCTGATGCACGCGAACCGGCTGCATCAGGAGCCAGCCGGGCGCGGCGCGAGCAGCGGTCCCGATGCCGGCGACGAAACCGAGCGCCAGTCCTCGTCGGTGGCATGTGCGCGGATTTAAGCGTTTTTTGTAGTGAACGCTTAGCAGCGCATGCTGACGGCGATTGATCAATGAAAACTCACAAGCGCTCTGCTTACAGCTAGCGCAATCATCCAGCGCGTCCTCGCGCCACCGCCAGCATTGCCACCCGGCAAGCGGCCCCTCGCCCCTTGCGCCGCCCCGCCCACGGGGCCTTCCGGGCAGGCTTTCTGCTGACTTCGCCAAGCCTGCCGGCCATCATCGGCTATGCTATCGGCTCAACGCCCCATCCGGCGAGCGCCGCCCTCGCGGCCCTTTCGCCCGTCCGGCGGGCCTCCGCCGTAGGAACTTCGGCGCCCGAGCCCGTGTCCGTCCGGGGTCGCCCCGCTGAAACCGCCCTACGTTCCGGCACAATCGTCCGCCCTGGCTTCATCCCGCTCTACACCCCATGCAAAAATTTCTCCGTATCTGTTTTTTCATTTTTCTGGTCGCCGGCGCGGCGCCCGTGTTTGCCGCCGCGCCTGAGCCCGCCCATCCCACGTCCGCTTCCGCCGCCGTCACGCTGACACCTCAGCAGGCCCGCGACGCGCTCTCCGTCCTGAACGACCCCAAGCGCCGCGCGCAGGTCGCCGATACGCTGCAGGCGATCGCCGCGGCTGGCGCATTGAGCGCGCCGCCCGCTTCCGCGCCGGCAGCGGCGTCGGCACCGGCCGCCGCCAGCGGCGCAGCGTCGCTCGTGCCAGCCGCGTTCAAAAGCAATGGCCTCGCGTCGCAGATCGCGCGTCAGGGCGCGCATTACGCGAGCTATCTCGCGACCTCGCTGCGCGGCTCGGTCGCCGCGCTGCTCGATGTCGCGTCGGTGCGCGCGTGGTGGAACTGGCAGTTCGCCAACCCGCACGCGCGCGTGGTGCTGTTCAAGGTGCTGTCGTCGCTGCTCGCCGCGCTGATTCCCGCACTGTTGCTCGAATGGCTGACGCGCCGGCTGCTGCGGCGCATCTACCGGGCGATCGCCGCGCGCCGCGAAGCCGCGCAGCAGGATGACAACGACAGCGCGCCGCCGTCCACGCGTGCCGCCGGCGCCGCGCCGGCCGGTCATACGCCGACGAACACGCCGCCGCTGCCCGCGATGTCGTCGGTGCCGCCGGTGCTCGAGGCAGAGGCGCAAGCGGTCGCCACGGGCCCCGCCGCGCCGTACGCGACGCCATCCGAGAAAGGCCGCGCGATCGAAGCCGAAGGCAAGCGCAACGCGACGCACCACTGGACGCTGCTGCAACGTCTGCCGCGCGCGTTGCTCATTACGCTGGTTCGCCTGATCCCGCTGGTGGTATTCGTCGCCGCCGCAAGCGCGGTGATTTCGATCATCACCGACAACGGCACGCCGCAGGACCGCGCGCTCGATTCGCTGATCGACGTCTATGTGGTGTGCCGCTGCGTCGTGATCGTCGGCGCGTTCTTTCTGCAGCCGAGCGCGCCGCGTCTGCGGCTGCTGCGCATGGGCGATGCGTGGGCCGCGTTCATCCTCGGCTGGATCGTGCGGATCGTCAGCGTGGTGGGCGCCGGCGTCGCGCTAGCCGAAGTCGCGCAGGCGCTCGGCATGAACGACGCCGCGCATCTCGCGCTGCTGAAAGTGGTCGCGCTGGTCGGTCACGTGATGATCTCGATCCTCGTGCTGCGCTGTGCAAAGCCGGTCGCCAGCCGGATCCGCGATCGCTTCACCGCGCACGAGTCGTTGCAGATGTTGGGCAACGCGCTCGCGGACGCGTGGGCCTGGGTTGCCGTGGTCATCGTGATGGGCCTGTGGTTCGTGTGGGCCTTCGACGTACGGAACGGCTATCACGCGCTCGTGAATATCGGCGGCATGACGCTCGCGATACTGATCGGCGCGCGGCTCGTGTCGATCGTGATCTTCGGTGCGCTCGCGCGCATCTTCCACGTGCAGGACGAAGCGTCGCGCTCGCTCGTGCATCAGCACGCGTACCGTTACTATCCGGCGCTGCGGCGCGTGATCAGTTGGGTCATCGGCGTCGTCACCGCATTCGTGCTCTTGCAGGCGTGGGGCGTCGACGTCGTCGATCTGTTCCGCAGCGGCACGATCGGCCACCGCCTCGCCTCGGCGCTCGCGACGATTGCCGTGGCCGCGATCATCGCGCTGGTGGTGTGGGAGGTGGTCAACGTGTCGGCCGAACGCCGCCTCGACAACTGGACGAGCAGCGGCGATCTGGTGCGCGCCGCGCGCCTGCGCACGCTGATGCCGATGCTGCGTAGCGCGCTGTTCTGCGTGATCGCGCTCGTCGTCGTGCTGACGGGGCTGAGCGAACTCGGTGTAAACATCGGGCCGCTGCTCGCGGGCGCGAGCATCTTCGGCGTCGCGCTCGGCTTCGGCTCGCAGAAGCTGGTGCAGGATTTCATCACCGGCATCTTCCTGCTGATGGAAAACGCGATGCAGGTCGGCGACTGGGTCACGCTTGCGGGCGTGTCGGGCACCGTCGAATATCTGTCGATTCGCACCGTGCGCCTGCGCGGCAGCGACGGCTCGCTGTTTACGGTGCCGTTCAGTTCGGTGTCGACCGTGAACAACACGAATCGCGGCATCGGCAACGCGGCGGTGCGCGTGAATATCGTGTTCGGCCAGGACGTCGAGCGCGCGATCGACACGCTGAAGGAAATCGGCGCATCGCTGCGCGCGGATGACAAGTTCAAGGACGGCATCCTCGCGGACTTCTCGTTCTGGGGTGTCGATGCGGTCGACGGTTCGGCGATCACGCTGGCCGGCCAGATGCAATGCCGCGATACGTCGCGCTGGGGCGTGCAACGCGAGTTCAACCGGCGCATCCTCGAACGCTTCAGCGAGCTCGGCATCGAGATCGCGAATCCGCAGCGTCATCTGCTCACGTGGGACCCGGCGAGCAAGGCCAAGGTCGATGCGGGCGTGCCGCGCATCCACCACGTTGGACAGCCTGATGGCGGCGACCACACTCCGCACAAGGGCGACGCGCCGCTCGACGATCAGATCCCAGTCGATCCGAGCCCGGCCGGTGGACCCGGTACACCCGCCAATCCGGGCTCGACCTCGCCGCACGCATGACGTGACGCGTCGCGCCTCGAGCGCGTAACGGTTCGCTAGCGCGGCGCAGCGCTAGCGAACCTGCCACCAGCGCGGCAGCAGGCGCCGCACTTCCGGCCTGCGAAAGCGGTCGTCGATCAGATGCACGACGCCGCGATCCTGTTCGGTGCGGATCACGCGCCCCGCCGCCTGCACGACTTTCTGCAATCCCGGGTACAGGTACGTGTAGTCGTAGCCATTGCCGAAGCGCGCATCGAGCGCGCGGCGCATCTGCTCGTTGACGTCGTTGACCTGCGGCAGACCGAGCGTCGCGACGAACGCGCCGATCAGTTGCTGTCCGGTCAGATCGACACCTTCCGAAAACGCGCCGCCGAGCACCGCGAAGCCGATTCCCTGATTCATCGTCCTGAAGCGCGCGAGAAACGCATCGCGCGCGGCTTCGTCCATGCCGGGCTCCTGCGTCCACACCGGCAAACCGGGATGCCGCTCGCGCAGCAGCGCGACTACGCGTTGCAGATAATCGAAACTGCTCAGGAACCCGAGATAGTTGCCGGGCTGCGTGTCGTACTGCTTCGCGATCAGCTCGACGATCGGCGCGAGCGAGCGCTCGCGGTCACGCCAGCGCGTCGATACATGAGCGGCCACGTGCACCTGCAACTGCTCCGCGCGAAACGGACCTTCGACGTCGAGCCATTGCGTGTCGTCGGCGAGCCCAAGCGTGTCCCGATAGAAATGCTGCGGATTCAGCGTGCCGGAGAACAGCACCGTGGTACGTGCGGCCGCATAGCGCGGCGCGAGAAACGGCGCGGGAATCACGTTGCGCACGCATAGCGTCGCACTGGTTTTGTCGCGCGGCGCGTAACGGTCGGCGCTCAATGTCACGTCGAACATCGAGTGCTCGCCGAACTGCTCGGCGAGCGCGACGAAGTGCATCGCATCGAAGAAAAAGCGCAGCGCGTGTTCGTCGATCGACAACGGCGCGTCGGCGAGCTGATCGGTCACTACGCCAATCAGATTCTGCGCGGCGGACAGCAATTTGCCGGGTATCTCCGCATACAGCTGGTAGCTCGCCGTCTGCGCGCGCTTGAGCGCATTCCACTCGCGCTGCAAGCGTTCGAGCGGCTTCTTCAGCGCTGCCGGCGCGCTGTTGCGCGCGAGCCGGAACGCGCCTTGATCGAGCGACGCGGTATACATGCGCCGCGCGCGTTCGAGCAGGTTATGCGCTTCATCGACCAGCACGCCGACGCGCCACTGGTTGATCTGCGTGAGCGCATGCAGCATCGCGCTCGCGTCGTAGTAGTAGTTGTAGTCGCCGACGATCACATCGGCCCAGCGCGCGAGCTCCTGCGCCAGATAATACGGACAGACGTCGTGCGCGAGCGCGGCCTCGCGCACCGCCGCGCGATCGAGCCGCGGCGTCGCCAGCGCGGCGGCGCGCGCCGCATCGAGACGATCGTAAAAGCCGCGCGCGAGCGGACATGACTCGCCGTTGCAGGCTTTGTCCGGATGCTCGCAGGCTTTGTCGCGCGCGACGAGTTCGAGCGTTCTGAGCGGCAGCGGCGCGCTCTGGTGCAGCGAGTCGATCGCATCGAGCGCAAGCGCACGGCCCGGCGTCTTCGCGGTCAGAAAGAACACGCGATCGAGCCGGTCTTCGCCGCAGGCTTTCAGCAACGGAAAAATCGTCGCCAGCGTTTTGCCGATGCCGGTCGGCGCCTGCGCCATCAACGGCTTGCCGTCGCGCGCCGCACGATACACGGCCACCGCGAGCTCGCGCTGCCCACGGCGAAACTGCCCATACGGAAACTGCACCTTGACGAGCGCCGCATTGCGCGCAGCACGGTGCGCGTCTTCCTGCACGGCCCAATCGAGAAATCGTTCGCACTGGTCGACGAAGAAAATTTCGAGTTCGCGCGCGCTGTGCTGCTGTGTCAGCACGGTTTCCTTCTGACTGCCGATATCGAAGTACACCAGCGCGACCGTCAGCTCGCCGAGCCCGCGCGCCCGGCACAGCAGATGCCCATAGACGAGCGCCTGCGCCCAGTGCAGCACCCGATGATTGGCGGGCATGCGCGCGAGATCGCCGCGATAGGTCTTCACTTCTTCGAGCCGGTTCGCGATTGGATCGTAGCCGTCCGCGCGGCCGCGCACGGTCAGACTGCGATGCGTGCCCGTCAGCGTGAGCTCGGTTTCGTAGCCGCTCGCGCGACGGCCGGCGACCATCTGATGACCGGCAATGCCTTCGAGCGAAGTCGGCGCGGGCGTGAAGCGCAGATCGAGATCGCCGCGCCGCGCGGTGAATTCGCACATCGCGCGGACAGCCACCACGTAGGTCATACGACGCGCTCCGCCGCGGCTCGCGTCGCGACGTCCGCTTCGCCCTGTGCCTCTTGCCCGGCCCAGCGCACGTCGACGACGCGCACCGGCATGCCGTGTTGCGCGCAGTACGCGAGCCAGCGGATCTGGTTGTCCTGCAGACGATCGCCGGGGCCTTTCACCTCGATCAATTCATAGCGACGCTCGGCCGGCCAGAACCGGATCAGGTCGGGCAAGCCGGAACGATTGCCGCGAATGTCGCGCAGCAGCCGCTCGAACCATAGCTTCAGATGCGCGGCGGGCAGACAGTCGAGCGCGAGCGCGACGAGTTCGGGCGTCAACAGTCCCCAGAATACGAACGGCGACTGCATACCGGTCTTCTGATGCAGATGCCGCAAAATCGTCTCGCGATAGACGCCGCTATCGAGCTGCGCGAAGCACGCCGCGAACTGCGTGGCGCGGCGCGCGTGAAAATCGGGCGCGTGCAGATCGGCCGGTTCGCGCTGAAACGGATGAAAGAATGCGCCGGGCAGCGCCGCGAACACCGGCTCCCAGCACAGCAGGCCGAACAGCGAGTTGATCAGCGCGTTCTCGACGTAGTGCACCGGCGCAGCGTCGCTGCTCAGATGATCGCGCACCACGTATTCGACGGGCACCGGCGTGTCAGGCTTCAGCAGCACCAGCATGCCGCGCTCTACAGGCCGTGCCGCCGTCGCGCGCGGCACGGGCACGCCGCATTTGCGCCGCAAGCGCGGCAACATCCGGGCGACACGCTGCGCCTCCTCTTCGCTCTCGGGCGCGGCATCGGCCTGCAAGGCCAGTGCGAGTGCTTCGCCGTAACGCTCGCTGCGCTCGAACACGCGCATGCGTCGATGACGCGCACCCGGCCACGCGCATGCGCCGTACACCTCGAGTGCGGTGTCCCACTGCTCGCGCCGCTCGCAATCCTGGCCGATCCGGAACAGCAGTTTCGCGCGACGCGTTTCGAGCCACGGATTCGCGGTATCGATCGAGCGGACGGTCGTGATCAGTTCTTCAAGCGTGGCGGCGCCGGTGTCGACCGGCAGCCATTCGAGCGCTTCGCGGCACGCGTGCAGCGCGAGATAGACGTCGATGTCCGCGCGTTGCTGGAACGCGCGCGACGACGGTCCGAACGCGACCTTCTCGTACTGGAACACGCCAAGATCGGCGAGCACGAACTCCGACCAGTCCTGATATAGATTGCCGAAGAACATTAGCCGCAAGCGATCGCACAACGGCGCGATAGCGACGTGCAGCACCCGGTCCGTTGTAGCGCCGTGCCACGCGGCAAGCGGACGTGATGGGCATGCTTGCGCTTCGCCGTTTTCAGTTTCATAAAACACGCGCAGCGTTTCGAGCAGATCCGGTTTGCGCAATGCCTTTGCGCCGGGAATTCGCGCGATCGCGTCCGCGAACATCTCCAGCAATTGCGCACGTGTACTGAGGGCAAACAGATCGTCGAGTGACAGAGCCGGTTCGATGTCGATCCAGCGATGCTCCGTCATCGGCATCGCCGCCTGCAACGGGCAGCCGATTTCCTCATAAACGAGGCGGCTCGCGCGAAACAGCATGCCCTTGCGCATCAGCATGCGCACCAGCAACGCACGCGAGGCCTGCGGCAATGTCGCGAAAGTGCTCAGAAAAGCGTGCTCTTCGTCGTCGAGCAGGTCGTCGTAACGCGCGGCGAGCCACGCCAGCGCGCACTCGAAATTCACCAGGTAGTAAGGGGCGTCAGAGCGGATCTCTGAGCGAGCATCGGTTGCCACGGACTTTGTGCAGGACCTGTATGTTTATACAGTGATGATAGCAAAGTCCGGCGCGGCAACCGCCGTGCATCAGCCCGCGAGCCACACGACCGTCAGTGAACGCACGCCCTGCGCGCCGCGAATCAGTACGCCCTCGATATCGGCGGTGGCCGAGGGGCCGGTAACCAGCGCCGCGTAGCGAGCGCTGCCGAAATCGTCGCGACGATAGACGTCTTGCAGTCCATCGAGCAATTGCGCCGGATCGAGCAACACGATCAGATGCTGGACGATGTAGCCTAAGGCATTGACCACATATTCGCGCTCGCTGAACCACACCGAGCCGGTTTCGGCGACGCCAAAGCGCGCGCGCACCACACCGACGTCGACATCCTGCAGCGACGCGGGGTCCGTATCGGCGCGGATCACGCGCGTGCCAGGCACTTCGGCGCTCGCCGATGCGATCGATGCAGCCGCGCCAAAGCGCTCGCGAATCAGACCGCTGACGTCGCTCGCGCTCGCTGCTTCGACGCAAGTGCCACCCATCGTTTGCAACGCCGCTGCGAAACGCGCCCGCAGATCGCCGCCAACCGCATCGAACAGCGGCACGTCGGGACGCGGCCGCGCGGTCGGTTGCGCGGCGCGTACTTTGGCAAGAAAAGCCTCACGCGTTGTCATTGCCGCCTCCGCGATTCTTCTTGTACCAGGCATGAAAAGTCATCTTCGGCGCTTCCGGCAATTCGCGCTGCCGGCCCCAGATATTCAGAGGGTTGTACAGCACGAAATTCGGCAGCCGCCGCAACGCGCTGCCCATCGACGCCACCGTCGCGCGATACAAGGTCGGACTCGATAGTAGACGCCCCGCCATCTTCAGCACTTCCTGCTTCACGAACGGCACTTCGTGCTGCTCGGCGATCACCGCGCGCCATTTATAGATCTGCTCGTGAATGTTGATCTTCACCGGACACACGTTCGTGCAACTGCCGTTGAGTGTCGATGCGAACGGCAATGCGCTATAGCGTTTCAGATCGAAAGTCGGATTGATGATCGCGCCGATCGGCCCCGAATAGGTGCCGCCATACGACAGGCCGCCGCTGCGTCGATACACCGGACACGTATTCATGCACGCGCCGCAGCGTATGCATTTGAGCGAGTACCAGAAGTCCTCCATCGCGAGCCGTTCGGAACGGCCATGATCGACGAGAATGAAATGGATCTCGGTGGCCGGCCGCGGCGCACGAAAATGCGATGTGTACTGCGTGATCGGCGAACCCAACGCACTGCGCGACAGCATGCGCACGAACACGCCGAGGTCCGACACCTTCGGTATCAGCTTCTCGATTCCGATCGATGCGATATGCAACGGCGGCACGTTCGCCGAAAGATCGGCATTGCCTTCGTTCGTGCAGACGACGACCGTGCCCGTTTCCGCCACCGCGAAATTGCAGCCGGTCATGCCAGCCGTTTTCTCGCGCACGAAATAAGGCCGCGTATTCATTCGCTGGCTTTCGGCCAGATAATGGATGTCGCTATTCTTCGGATCGGTGCCGATGGTACGGCCGAACAACTCGGCCACGTCCGCGCGCAGCTTGTGGACGGCCGGCACGACCATATGACTCGGGTCCTGATGATCGAGTTGCTGGATGCGCTCGCCGAGGTCCGTCTCCATCACCGTAATGCCGCGCGGTTCGAGGTACTCGCGCATCCGGCATTCGTCGGTCAGCATCGACTTGCTCTTCACGAGCGTCGTCATGCCGCGCTCGGACATCAGCTGGTGGACGATCGCGTTGTGCTCTTCCGCGTTCGCCGCCCAATGCACGACCACGCCATTGGCCTCGGCGGCCGCCGCGAACTGCTCCAGATAGTCGGCCAGATGCGACAGCGTGTGTTCCTTGATGCCCGACGCCAGCGAGCGCAACGTTTCCCATTCGGCAATGCCGTGCGCCTGCGCGTCGCGCTTCTCGCGCAGGTCCCACAGACGCTTGTCGTGAAACGCGACATGCTCGGTTTTGCCGATAAAGGAACCCGCGGCTTTGGCGTGATCGACGCGGTGATGGTCGCCGCTCATGCGCGTGCTCCATTGAGAACCTGCGCGATATGAATGAAGCGCGCGTCGGCCTTCATGCGTTCGGCGCAACCCTGTTGGTGCATCAGGCAGGACATATCGCCCGAAACGATGTACTCGGCGCCCGCATTCAGATGGTCGCGCACCTTGTCCTGCCCCATGCGCACCGACACCGCTTCTTCGGTGACCGAGAACGTGCCGCCAAAACCGCAGCATTCGTCGGGCCTCGCCGGCTTCACGAACTCGATGCCTTTCACGCCTTCGAGCAGTGCACGCGGCTTTGAAAACGGCGTGCCGGCAATTTCCGACGCCGACGCCTGCTTCAGATGACGCAGCGCGCTGCAACTGGTGTGCAGACCGACGCGATGTGGAAACTCGGCCCACGGAAATTCGCGCGCGCCGATCACGTCGTGCAGAAACTCGACCAACTCGTAAGCGCTTGCGCGCACCTTCTTCACTTCATCGGTCTGCTCGAGCGCGGTCAGATGCTCTCGCACGTGATGAATGCAACTCGCGGACGGCCCGACGATGTAGTCGTAACCGGCGAAGTTGCGCGCGAAGAGTCGCTCGGTGGCGGCGGCGTCCGCATGCGCGCCGCTATTGGCCATCGGCTGGCCGCAGCAGGTCTGCTGTTGCGGATAGTCGACCTCGATGCCGAAACGTTCGAGCAGTTCGAGAGTCGCGATACCGACCTCGGGATAGAACGCGTCGATAAAGCAAGGGATAAACAGCGCGACTTTCATAGGGCCTTCAGGAAATGCGGCGGGGATGATGCCGGTTGACCGGTGCGGCCCGTTTGGCCGGTCTTGGTCATGTTGGTCTGACCAAGACTATAAGAAAGTCGGTTGACGGTGTCAATTCGAGCGGCCCGATCACTACCCGCGAGTAAGCGCGACCTCCGCCAGCGGAAGCGGGCCGCCGCGTTTGTTCTCCACCACAACCGCTCAAACCGACTCCCGCAGCACCAGCCGGTGCTGCAAGATACGCGGCGCGGGGCGTCGACCGTCCAGCAGCGCCAGCAGCATTTCGGCGGCCGCGGCGCCCAGTTCGACCATCGGCTGGGCCACGGTCGTCAGCCCCGGCTCGAAGATGTCGGCGATGGGCACATCGTCGAAGCCCATTACCGCGACGTCGTGCGGCACCCGCCGGCCGGCCTTGCTAAAGCACTTGATCGCGCCGATCGCCAACGTGTCCGACACGGCGAACACCGCGCTCGGCGGGTCCACCACCGCCAGCAGACTTGCCGCCGCCTGGTTGCCAGCGGCGTAGCTATTGTCGCCAGTCACACAGACAAGCTCGGGCGCAGGCGCGAGCCCCGCGCGCAGTAGCGCTGCGTCATAGCCCTCGCGGCGCTGACGCGCATACAGGAAGCGCTCATCACTGGTGATGAAGCCGATGCGCCGGTGGCCCTTGTTGATCAGGTACTGCACGGCGTCCGTAGCGGCCTGGCGGTGATCGATGCTGACATAAGGCACATCACTACCTGGCATGAACTCCGAGCAATTGACCCACGGCTTGCCATTCGCCGCCTCGCGCCGGGCTGCCTGGTCGGACATCGGCACGAGGTTGATGACGCCGTCGCTCAGACTGCCGAGCAGCGTCGGCAGCGACGCGTCCGCCGTGCCCGTCCAGGCTTCCAGGTCCGCCGGAAGCAGCGTGTAACCGGCCTGGCGACTGACCGCGGCGGCCCCGCGCACGATCTCGGCGTAATAAGGGTTGGCGAAATCCGGCATCAGCATCAGCAGAATGCGGCTCTGCCCGGTGCTCAGGCTGCGGCCGAACGGATTGACGCGGTAGTCCAGTGCGCTCACTGCCGCCTCGACCCGCTCACGCGTGGCCGCCGAGACGGGCTTCGTCCCGTTGAGCACACGCGAGACCGTGGCAATAGATACGCCAGCCTCGCGGGCAACGGCTTCGATAGAGGGTTTGCTTCGCATAGGCAATGATTGTAGCACCGCCGGGAAAATTTTTTCCCAACGCGCGTTATTCAGAAACGAAAACGCTCAGAGATTAAGACGCGGATTGGCGGAGATGTGGGTCTCCCAGCCTGCATAGGGTAAAGCCCATGTTCCGGAGAAACGGGAAAGCGCTTACCCTCTGACCTGCACCGCTTCACAGCAATCGCTGCTCCCATCCGCACCGCATCCCCTTGACTCCTTGGACTGACGACCATGAATCAAGCCTTGCCCATTTCCATCCAGATTTACAGCCTGCGTAATGCGGGCGATCTCGACCGGCAGTTCGACATTGCAGCCCAAGCCGGATTTCGCCACGTCGAGCTGATCGGGTCCTTGCTGGAAGATGCGGCCGACACCCGGAACAAGCTTCAGGCGCGCGGCCTGAGCGCCTCGTCCAGCCACCTCAGCATGGCCATGCTGCGTGAGCGTTTGCAAGAAGTTGTCGCGGCGTGCGAGACCATCGGTTTCACGCAGTTGGTCATGCCCGCAGTGCCGCCAGCCGAGCGCGACAGCGACGCCGCGTATTGGCGGGCGCTCGGCAGCGAGTTGGGCGAGTTCGCTCATCGGCTCGCCGATCAGGGCATCGGTCTCGCTTACCACAACCATGATTGGGAACTCAGAGCGAAAGAGAACGGCACAACGGCGCTGGAACTGTTATTCGAGTCCGCCGGGGCCAGCCCGCTCGGCTGGCAGGTGGATGTTGCCTGGCTCGTGCGCGGCGGCGCCGATCCGCTGCCATGGCTGCGTCGTTATACGGGCCGCGTGGTCTCGGCTCATGCGAAAGACCTCGCGCCGGCGGGTGAAAAACTCGACGAAGACGGCTGGGCCGACGTGGGTCACGGCGTGATGGACTGGCCCACGCTGTCCGCGGCCTGCCGCGAAGCGGGTGCGCGTTTCCTCGCCGCCGAGCACGACAATCCCAGCGACGGCGAACGCTTCGCCCGCAATGCCTTTGCCTATCTGCACCAGCTCGGAGCCTGATCCATGAAACCTGTCCTCATCGGCATCATCGGTTGCGGCAACATCAGCGATGCGTATTTCACCGGCGCGGCGAATTCGGAGTTCGCCCGCGTCAAGGCTTGCGCCGACCTGCGTCCGGAGGCCGCCCAGGCCAAGGCCGCGCAGCACGGTGTGGCCGCGATGTCGGTGGACGCGCTGCTGGCCGACCCCGACATCGAAATCGTCATCAACCTGACGGTGCCGCACGCGCATGTGCCGGTGAGCCTGCAGATTCTCGAGGCCGGCAAGCACGTCTACCTCGAAAAGCCTTTGGCTACCGATTTCGCGTCCGCACGCGCGATGCTGGCGCGAGCCGAGGCGTCAGGGTTACGCGTGGGCTGCGCACCGGACACTTTCTTCGGCGCGGCCCATCAGGCCTGCCGCGCGGCGCTCGATGCCGGCCGCATTGGGCGCGCCATAGGCGGGGCCGTGGCGGTGTTGTCCCGCGGCATGGAATCCTGGCACCCCAATCCAGAGTTTTTTTTCAAGCCGGGCGGCGGTCCCATTCACGACTTGGGCCCGTATTACGTGACCCAACTGGTCAACCTGCTGGGACCGGTAGCACGCGTGAGCGCGTGCGCGACCATCGGTTTTCCACAGCGCATCATCTCGAGTGAGCCGCTCCGCGGCCAGATCATCGAAGTCGAGGTGCCCACGACGGTCAACGGCATCCTGCATTTTGCAAGCGGAGCCAACGTGTCGATGAGCGCCTCGTGGGACGTGTGGGCCCATCAGCGTGCGCCCATCGAGATCTATGGCACCGAAGGCACCCTGCTGGGCGTCGACCCGAATTTCTTTGGCGGAAGTCCGCGCGTGGCTGAACGTGATAGTGGCTTCAAGCCGCTCGACACACAGCATCATGCGTTTGGCGTCGACAACTTCACGTTGAGGAGTGGCGCGCGCGTGGCCAACTACCGCGCCGTGGGCGTGCTGGACATGGCGCTGGCGTTGCGTCGGGATCGGCCGCATCGCGCGAGCGGCGAACTGGCTTTACACGTGCTGGAGGTGCTGGATGCCTTCGAACGCTCTTCGCGCGAGGGGCGGCACATCGATATCGAGACCGCCGTGCAACGGCCCGTCGTCGTGCCATTGGGGCGAGGCGAAGAGGTGTTTCTCGGCGACTGACTCGCCTAGCCCCGGTCGCCCGAAGTTTCACGTGGCCGGGCAACTCAGGAAATCACCGCAGCCGACGGCTTCGTCGCATCGTCGTTGTAAATCTCGCGCACGAAGGCCAGATGCCGCTCGGCTGCCTTGCGTGCTTTGGGCGCATCGCGCGCGACGACCGCGTCGTAAATCGCCTGGTGCTGGCTCATCAACTGCTTTTCCATCGCATCGTCGTAATCGATCAAGCGATGATACTGGCGCATGCCCTCGCGAATCAGCGTGTGAATGCCGTGCATCACATGCGCCAGCGCGACGTTGTGCGTGGAGTCGGCGATCGCGAGATGAAACGCGGCATCGAGTTCGGCGAGATTCGCGCGATCCCGCGACAACGACGCAGCCTTCAACGCCTCGAACGCCGCGCGGATTTTCTTCAGGTCGGCGGCGGTTGCGCGCTGCGCGGCATAGACCGTCGAAATCGCTTCGAGCCCCTGGCGCAACTCCAGAATGTCGGCACTGGTACGCGGATTCTGCAGCAGCAGTTCGGCAAGCGGCTTCGAGATGATCGGCGCGGTCACGTCGACCACCGTGAAACCGCCGCGCCCCGACGTTTCGATGTACCCGTCCGCCTCCAGCCTGATCAGCGCCTCGCGCAGCGACGGCCGCGACACGCCGAGCTGCGCCGCGAGATCGCGCTCGGGCGGCAGCCGGTCACCGGGCATCAGCGAGCCCTCCGAGATCAGTTGCTTGATCTGGTCGGACACCACGTCGGAAATGCGCTTGCGCGCGAAGGACGGAATCGGGGTGAATGGCATAAGCGGCAAACGGTGAAGCGCGGTTGACGAAGCGCGCGGCTACTGCACGGTGCGTGGAATTATACCGTTCGATATCGTGCGCCGATGCGCCGATCTCAACGCGGCTGTGCCGTATAAAAGCTCACGAGATCACGCTTCATCGCGTGCATCGCGGCATCGTCGAGGTACACCATGTGGCCGGTCGGATAGTAGGCGATGCGCACGTTCTCGCGCAGCGACCGGTCGAGGCCGAGATGCGCGAGCGCGTATTCGGTCGCGTAGAACGGCGTGGCGAGATCGAAGTAGCCGTTCAGCGATAGCACCCGCAACTGCGGATTCTGCCGCATCGCTTCGGCCAGATCGCCGCCCGCGTACGGCAGTTCCAGCCGTTCGCCCCACCATTCGCGATGTTTCCAGTCCCACTGCTTCAACGCGTCGTCGCTGAACACCAGATAACGGTCGGTCGGCGTGTAGTGCAGGTCTTCCGACAGATGCTGATGGAGCGCCGCATTGAACGCATTCGACACGCTGCTCACCGACGCATCGAAATCGGGATCTTCCGCTGCATCGTCGTAGTTCCGGCCTTCGACACGCGCATCGTAGCGCCCTACGCTGCGCGACTCGTTGCGCAGCAACTCGTTTCGAAAACGCGTCGGATAAAGACGCAGACGGTTGCGCTTCACGAAGCCCACGTCGAGACCGGTGAAGTACGCGACGCGCGCGGCGATCGCGTCGCGCTGATCGTCGGGCAGCGCATCACCCTGATCGAGCGCCTGCGCATACGGTCCGCGTGCGAACGCGCGCACTTCGTCGAGAAAGGCCGGTAAGCTCGCGGCCTTCGGCGTGACCTTGTCGTGATACCACGCGATCGCCGCGAAACTCGGCAGATAACTCACGCTCTTGAAATCGGTGCCGGGCGTGAACGCCGCGGAATTGAGCACCGACGACAGCAGGATCACGCCGTTCAGCGCGATATTGTTCTGCCCCAGCTGATAAGCGAGCATCGCGGCGCGCGCGGTGCCATAAGATTCGCCGAACAGGTACTTCGGCGAATTCCAGCGCTGATTCACCGTCAGATAACGGTCGATGAATTGCGCAAACGCACTGACGTCCTGATCGACGCCCCAGAAGTCCTTGCCCGTGCCATGCCCGACCGGTCTCGACAGGCCCGCGCCGACCGCGTCGATGAACACGAGGTCCGAGACATCGAGCAGGCTGTCGGGGTTGTCTTCGAGCGTGTACGGCGCGGGCGGCGTGCTCGCGGGGCTCGCGGTGCGCACGCGTTTCGGGCCGACCGAGCCCATCATCAGGAATACGCTGCCAGCGCCGGGACCGCCGTTGAACAGAAAGGTGATCGGACGCGTCGCCGGCGCTTTGGTCGGCACCGTGTACGCGACATAGAACACGCTCGCGGTGGGCGCGCCGGACTTATCGTGCAGCAACAGATTGCCGGCGCTCGCCGTGTAGTCGAGCTTGCGACCGTTCAAGCGAAGCGAATGCGTGGTCACGCTGGTGGTTTCGGGCGGCACCGGAACCGCGGGCGCCGACGTCCTGTCGTTGTGAGGCCTCGCCGTCGCGTCGCCCGAATCCGGTGCATTCGATGCGGCAGTCCGCTTGTGCGGCTCGTTCGATTCGCCGACCTGCTGCGCGGGCGGCGCCGATGCGGCGGCGTCCGTGCCCGCCCTCGCATCGGCCTGTCCGGCTGCCATGCACGGTTCGCCGAACGACACTGCAGCGGCGACCGAAAACGTCACCGTCAGCGCGGCGGCCGGCAATCCCGCTGTCAGCAAGCGGCGCAATGAGGAAGAGAAGCGAAGAATCATGAAGTCGTCCGCGACGAGTCGAAATGCGCTGGAATCCGTCTAGCCTGATTCCGGGGCAAACCCGGCGTTCGATTCTTGACGCAAGTTTGCGCGGCGTCAACCGCCGGTGTCACGGCACGCTCCAACATTTCATAGCGCTTTTTCCTCCACATGGCGCACACCTGCGCAGTCATGGCAGAATCGACAACGCCTTCGTCGCCTCGCCGAGAATACCCAATGGATCAACTGGTACTGGACACATTCGACGCTGCCGCGCTGATCCCCGGCTTTCGCGCGCCGCACCTGCCGCAGGAGCAGCCGGACCCCTCGACCCTCGACGCCGCCGAGCACGCGATGCGGCACTGGACGAGCGCCGTCAACGGCCCGCTGACGCCCGGCTCCGACGTGCACCGGCACGAAATGTGCCGCATGTTTCGCGAAACCTTCAATCCGTATCGCCCGTCCGTGCTCGCATGGCCGCCGCTCGAAGCCGCGACGCTCAAGCGCATCGTCGAGCTGCCGATCTGGGACATCGCCGTGCAAACCGAAGGCAGAGCGCGCCTGCGCATGGCCGCCTACGCGGCGACGCTCGACACCCCGGACCTGCGCGACGCGCTCGCGCTGAATGCGTGGGAAGAAAACCGCCATAAGGAAGTGCTGTCGCGCATGGTGCATGCATACGGCATTGAACTCGCGAGCGAGCCGCCGTACGTCTATCCGAAAGACACGGAACGGGCTTACCTCGTGACCGGCTATAGCGAATGTATCGACAGCTTCTTCGCGTTCGGCCTGTTCGAGGTGGCGCGGCGCTCGGGTCTGTTTCCGCCGGAACTGACCGAGACGTTCGAGCCGGTGATGCAGGAAGAGTGCCGCCATATTCTGCTGTTCGCGAACTGGGTCGCCTGGCATCGCGCGCAGCTTTCGTGGTGGCAGCGCATCCGCTTCGAGCTCAAGGTGGCGGGCGTGTGGGCGTTTCTGATCTGGGAGCGTATCGGACTCGCGCGTGCGATGGATGCCGATGGCAACGTCCACGAGCACGACAACAACTTCACGGTCAACGGCGCACAGTCGGTAACGGATGTCGATATCAGCGTGCCCGAGTTGATGCAACTGTGTCTTCAGGAAAACGAACGTCGCTTCGCGGGGTATGACCCACGGCTGTTGCGGCCCGAAACGATGCCGCGGCTGGTGCGCTTCGGCTTGAAGTTCGTGCGCAAGAAAAAGTAAACCGCGAGTAAGCCGCGCCGAGCGCGCCAGCGTTCAGCCGGCGCGCGCCCCACATTCGAGAACTGCGAATCGCCGCTTGACGGTCGAAGTCACGCGCCATCGAAGCGAATGGCGCGGCAGTCATGCCCGCGTCAGGCTGGCGCCATGCTGCTTGCGTAAGCTGGGAACCTAGGCAAACGACAAGGAGCGCGCAATGGAGTCCTTCCCGCTGTTCATCGTCGGCTCGCCCCGGTCCGGCACGACCTTTCTTTGTTCCGTGCTGAACGCGCATCCTCTGATCCAGCTGACCAACGAATGCCGGGTCTTTGCATTGCTGAAGGACTTCCTCGAAGTCGGCTGCCATCGCGCCGACCTCCTCGGCGAGACTTCACGCGACCGCCTGCTCGGATTCGGCCGTCGTACGCTGGGCGGGTGGGTCGAGCGCTTCTATCGCGAAGAGTTGAAGTTCGGCGCGCCGATCTGGGGCGATAAGCATCCGTCGTACGCCGACCCTACGGTCCTGTCGGGCCGAACGGGTTCGATCGAGCGCGTGCCGCGCTCCGGCTCCTGCTTGCGTCTGATACGCGAACTGCTGCCGCAGGCGCGCTTCATTCATATCCACCGCGATCCTCGCCACGTGGCCAATTCGCTCGTGCACAAGCATTGGACCGGATCGATCGAAGACGGCATCCGCGTGTGGGGGCAATACGTCGGCGAGATCAACGCATTCTTCGAAGAGATACCAGCGGCTCACGCGCTGACCGTGTCGTACCGGAAGGTTATCGAAGAACCGCGTGAGACGGCGGCCAGCATCGGGCAGTTTCTCGGCCTCGCGGATGCATCGCCGATCAGCGACTTCCTGATCTCGCAACGCCGTTCGCCGACGCCGTTCAGCGATCCGGTGACCGATATCGGCGATCTATATCTGATCCCCGATACGGCCGCGAGCGACGACACACTGCTCGCTCTCGCGGGTAGCCAGGCGCGACGGCTGGGTTATGCGGCGGCATGAGGTTGCCTGAGGTGCCCGCTCAGCCCCGCACCCCTTCCACGAACCGCGCGATCCTGTCGCACGCCTCGATCAATCGATCCTCGCCTACCACCAACCCCAACCTGACGAAGCCGTTCGCCGTTTCCCCGAACGCACTCGCGTCGAGCACGGCCACGCCTTGCGCGCGAAACAGCTGCCAGGTGAACTCGGTCGTATCGAGCCCGGTTCCGCTGACGTCGACCATCACGAACATGCCGGCTTCGGGCAACAGGCATCGCAAGCGCGGCACGCGATGCAAGCGCTCGAACACGACGTCGCGCCGCCGCCGGTAGATCTCGCGAATATCGGCGACGAACTCCGCCCTGTTCTCCAATGCCGTCAACGCGGCCTGCTGGA
The DNA here is from genome assembly GCF_040948665.1 of Paraburkholderia sp. BR14320. NCBI lineage: Bacteria > Pseudomonadati > Pseudomonadota > Betaproteobacteria > Burkholderiales > Burkholderiaceae > Paraburkholderia > Paraburkholderia sp. BR14320. Next base: position 99,580 of record NZ_JBFPKG010000011.1, on the reverse strand, counting down.
TGAAGCCCGGCAGGCCGTACAGCATCGCGAGCGCGAGCCGCGCCATGTGCTCGATCAGCGTCGCGGGCCCGATTGCCCAGCCGACGCGCCATCCCGCCATCGCGTGCGACTTCGACAGGCTGCCGATCGTGACCGTGCGCTCCGCCATGCCGGGCAGCGACGCAATGCTCACATGGTCGCGTTCGAACGTCAGTTCCGCGTAGACCTCGTCGGACAGCACCCACAGGTCGTGCTCGCACGCGAGTTGCGCGATGCGCTCGAGATCCGCGCGCTGCATCACGACGCCGGTCGGATTGCACGGCGTCGCGAAGAAGATCGCCTTCGTGCGCGGCGTGATCGCCGCTGCGAGCGCGTCGCAGTCGACGTGAAACGCGCGCGCCGGATCGACCGGCACCGCGACCAGCGTCGCGCCCGCCGCGCGCACGCAGGCCTCGTAGGTCAGATACATCGGCTCGGGAACGATCACTTCGTCGCCGGCTTCGAGCAGGCACAGCGACACCGCGAACACGCCGTTTTGCGCGCCGGCGGTCAGCACTACGTTGGCCGCGCTCACGTCACGGCCCGTGGTACGCGCGTGCTCGGCTGCGATCGCGGCGCGCAGCGGCTCGCGACCGGCCATCGCCGTATAGTGCGTATCGCCGTCGCGCAGCGCATCGATCGCGCGCTCGACGATCGGCGCGGGCGTCGAGAACTCGGGGTCTCCTACGCTCAGCACGATCACGTCTTCGCCCCTCGCAGCCGCCTGCTGCGCGACCCGATGAATTTCCCACGCCGACGTGCGGCGCCCTTGCAGCCGCTCGACCAGATTCGAATACTTCATTGCGCTCACCCGCTCCATTCGACCCGCCAATGTAAAGGCACGCCGGCGAAACGTCCAGATACGAAAAAGGGTCATGCGAGCGGACAACCTCGCATGACCCTGTGCGCAATGTACTGCTGTTTGAACGACTGCCTTGCTTTGCTTCAAACCCCCGTTAAAACTTCGGTGCGTTAAAGCTGCCGGCGCAGTTCCGCCGGCGGCACCTTCATCAGATGCCGGTATTTCGCCACCGTGCGCCGCGCGACCAGCACGCCCTGATCCGCGAGCATCTTCGCGAGCGTCACGTCCGACAGCGGATCGCGCGTGTTCTCCGCGGCGATCATCTCCTTGAGCAGCGCGCGCACCGCGGCGGCCGAACAGGTGCCGCCGCTTTCGGTGCCGAGCTCGCGCGGGAAGAAATGCTTGAATTCGAAGATGCCGCGCGGCGTCGCCATATATTTGTTGCCCGTCGCCCGCGAGATCGTCGATTCGTGCAGGCCCAGCTCGTCAGCGACGTCGCGCAGCACCATCGGCTTCAGCGCGATCTCGCCGTACTGGAAGAAGGCCTTCTGATGCGCGACGATGCATTCGGCCACCCGCTGGATCGTATCGAAGCGCTGCTGCGCGTTGCGGATCAGCCAGCGCGCTTCCTGCAGCTGCTGTGCGAGCGGCGAGCGGCTCGCGCCGGCCGACTGCGCGAATAGCTGTGCATACATGCGATGGATTCGCGCGCGCGGCTGCACTGCCGGATTGATCGACACGACCCACTTGTTGCGCGCCTGACGCACGATCACGTCGGGGACCACATAGTTATCCTCGGCGCGGCCGTAGCAATTGCCCGGCTTCGGATCGAGCTTGCGCACCAGCGCGCAGGCCACGCGCAGTTCCTCGGCGCTGCAGCCGATCTGCTTTTGCAACTCTGCCTGTTCGCGGCGCGCGAGACGTTCCAGATGATGCTCGGCGATTTGCCGCGCGACGTCGCGCCCTGGTGTACTGGCGGGCAGCGCATTGATCTGCAGCGTCAGGCATTCCGATAGCGATCGCGCGCCGATCCCCGGACGATCGAGCGATTGCACGAGGCGCAACGCCACCAGCAGTTCTTCCTCGGTCAGCGTGGGCTCGAGATCGACGCTGTCGGCCAGGTCGGCGAGCGACTGCCGCATATACCCGTCTTCGTCGAGTGCCTCGATGATGAAACGCGCCACCGCGCGATCGCGGTCGTCGAGCCGGTAGAGGCGCAACGCGTCGTGCAACTGCTCGCGCAGCGTGGGTTGCGAGCGAGCCCATTCGGCCGGGTCGCTGCCGTCCGCGTCGCCGTTCTGGCGCGCCGAACTGCGCGAACCGTAGTCGCCGGAAAAATCGGCGGGCATGTCGTCCTGGCCCGCGCTTTCGAGCGTATCGCTAGCGGAGTTTTCCGCCGCCAGTCCGTCCGGTTCGGCGGCGGCTAGCGTATCGGCGGCGGGCACGTTGGCGTCTTCGCCATCAGCTGGCGTCGTGCCGGCGAGCGCGACGTCCTCCGCTTCGGATGAGTCGTATTCGAGGAACGGATTGGTGTCGAGCGCCGTGCGCAATTCCTGCTGGAACTCGAGAGCCGACAATTGCAGGAGACGCACCGACTGCTGAAGGCGAGGCGTCAGTGCAAGAGACTGCCTTGTGCGTAGTTCGATTGAAGGCATTGGAGTAGATCCCGTTCGTTGGTAGTCAAAGACTCAATGAGCCGAGTGCACTCTTCAATGCAACGTCCGTACCAGGTCGCGCAAGACGCTGTTTTGATTACGCTTTGTTTATTCAGGCGGGTGAATTGACCGGACCGCGAGAGCCGGTTTTTACAAACGGCACGCAATTTCCGGTCCCTTTCTTCACACCTCGGGCGGCCTCGCGCACGGTCGCGCCGCGGGCCTATTCGTCAGTCGAAAAACCCCGACGGATGCGGCTTTCGCGAGCGGCATCACCGGGATCGCAGCGGCCGGGCACGATGCATGCGGGGCAGCGTTGTGTGGACGGACGCCGCCTTTTGCAAACACGCCAGTCATGCGGAGGCGAAGACGGCGCCCGGTGTCGAGAAACGGGCCCCTGACGGTACCGTAGCGGCCACGACCCACGTGTGTCATCAGCGGCTTACGCCGCGATCGGCCACCGGCAACAAGACCGCCATTTTCATCACCACCTGAAGGAGAAAACCATGAAGACGATCCAGCTTCTGAAGACCGCAGGCAGTATCGCTGTCGTCGCGTTCGCGCTGAATGCGAACGCCCAGACCAGCGCTTCGGCTCCGCCCGCGGCGTCGGAAAGCGTCGGCCAGCATATCGACGATGGCACTATTACGACCAAGGTCAAGGCCGATCTGCTTGCCGCGAAGAACGTCAAATCGACGCATATCCACGTGAAGACCCGCAAGGGCGTCGTGTGGCTCACGGGTTCGGTGCCATCGGCCGAAGACAAGACCGCCGCCGAGGATGTCGTGCAGAACGTGAAGGGTGTCGAGAGCGTGAAGAACCATCTGAAGGTGGCCGCCGACTAATATCCGCATGATCGGTTCACGCCGATTCGACTGAGCGGAACGAAAAAGAGCCGGCTGCGGAGCCGGCTCTTTCTATTGCATCGATGCGTCGATCAACGCTTCATCGCCGCATACCGGTCGCGCAGATCGCGCACGCGATCATGATTCTGCAGTACGCCCTGGTATTGCCGCTCGACGATCGCACGCACATCGGCCGGCAAATCCTTTTCGAGCGCATCGTGATAGCGCTTCTTCGCGACGTCCTCGCCCTTTTCGCACTCGGCGAGAATCGCATGGTCGCTGCGATCCGAAACCGCCGATCTGACGTCGACCCAGCCGCGATGCAGGGCACCGGTCATGCTGCCGCCGGTTTCCGGCTTGCCGCCGAGGGTCTGAACGACATCCTGCAACTCACGCGCGCCGCGCGAGCACTCGTCTGCTGTCGAGCGAAACAGCATCTTCAGCTCTTCGTCGTGCGCATCCTCGGCTGCCTTCATAAAGCCCTTTTCGCCATCCTTCGACGTTTCGACCAGGTCATTCAATACGGAAACAACGTTGGTAGCCATTCAATACCTCCAAGGGTTTCGTTCATCGCGGAATCCGCCGCGCGGAGCTTTTTATGCGCGTCGCGATGAATCGGTTCGACGCGCGGCGGGCTGCATTGAATGGCACGCATCACGCGTGCCCGGCATGCACGCTTGGCGCCGCGTCTCGATCTACGCTGGAGCGGCACCGCGGTTGCTAATCCAATCGATTCGGCAATCTATAACGACAGGGGGAATCGCGATGAAAAAATCCGGCAGCATCAAATTCCTGGCGGCGGTCGCAATCGTCACTTCGGCTACCGTGATGCAGATCCGCGCGCACATTGCGTCGCCGGACGCGGCGGCGCCTGAGCCAAAGGCAACGATATCGACGTGCGGCCGCTCGCATGACGGCATCACGCCGGCCTCATGCTGGCCGACGAATAGCGAAAGGCAGCTCGAACGATTTCAGCCGCCGCACGACACGCGGCAACCATGGGTGTAGCGCGACGTCGAAATCGCGCGGTAAACCGAAAACGGCCCGATCATCGTCATCGGGCCGTTTTCCGTTGGCATACCGCATCGCTTACATCACTCGCGCTTCTCCGCGAATTCCTTGATCGGTTCGGGCGTCTTCAGCGGATCGAAATCGGCCCAGTGTCCCTGCTGCCAGCGGCCGGTCGCCTTCTCGATCGACACGCCGCCCGCTTCACGCAGCACGCGTGCGGCATCGAGCTGATTGTCGGGCGACACGTGCACGGCGACGAGCACGCCCGATTTGCGGGCCTCCTCGTGATACGGCACGCGATAGTCCGATTTGCCATGCTCCTTGGTGCGCAACATCGCGCCGATCAGCGAGCCGACATACGCACCGACGCCCGCCGCGATCGGCGACACCAGCAGCGGTGCAGAAAACGCCGCGAAAATCGCGACGCCGATCACCGCGCCGATGACCGCACCGATCGTCACGCCCATGCCTCCGCCTTTAGGCGCCTCTCGCGCCCCGGGGTCGGTATCCGTGTCGCCTCCGATCGGGAAACGTGCGTGCTGGCCGCGCGGATTGACGAAAAACAGCGTGACGTCCTCTTCGACGAAACCCGCCTCGAAAAGCTTTTGCGCCGCGCCTTCCGCTGCCGGAAACGTCGTGAAGCGTGCTGCGACGATGAGTGACATTACGCCTCCTTTATCGTTGATTAGCGTTCGCGGACCATACCGTCGCCGGGGGTGGCGCGCGTGACGAGCAGCGCGCCCAGTCGGTGCGACACGCGGCAGCCCTACGACGCCGCGCTGCCGCGATCCGGTTCCATGCCTTCCACTCTGAACAGTCCGCTATGCAACACCACGCTTTCTCCGTTGTTCTGGTCGAGCGCTTCCGCGCACACCGAGCGGATGCGCTGTCGGCCTTTGTCGAAAGCGGCCATGACCGCCGGTTCGAGCGCGGATTCAGCGCCGAAATGATCTTCCAGCGCCTCGGCGGTGATCGCGCAGACCACCGGCTCGCCATCTACACGCGCGAGAAAGCGCACTGTCAGATTGGCGCCGTCGAAGACCGGGTCGTCGTCGGGGAAAGTGATCTGCATCAGAGAGTCCTCATAAGCAGGCCGTGGCAGGATCGCGTTCATGACGCGCCCTTCAATTTGCCGGCCAGTTGCTGCGCCATCTCGAGGTGATGCTTGATGGTCGGCAGCGCTTGCGTGGCCGCGGCCTTCAGTTGCGCGTCGGTGCCGCTTTCGCTTTGCTGCTGGAACAGGTCCACCGCACGCTGATGCGCTTCCACGCCGACCTGCTCGACGTAGGCCGCATCGAACTCGGAGCCCTTCAACGTCTGCAGTTTGCCGACCAGCGCGGAATCCGCGGATGGGGTCGGCTTGAAGCCCTTCTTCGAGACCAGCGCGGCCATTGTGTGCGACAGCTTCGTGTGGTCGGTCATCATCTGTTGCGCGAACTTCCTGACCTGCGGATCGTTCGAGTTCTTCAGCGCGATCTTGCTGGCGGCGATTTCGGTGGCGTCCGACTTCGACGCTTCGAGCACGAACTGCTGATCCGCGGGCGACAGCGTCGTTTTACCGGCCGGCGCAGCACTCGCGGGCGCATCGCTCGCCTGCGCGCTGGCCGTGTCGATCGTTGCCGCGCTCGCGCCCAACGCGGCTAGCGCGGCACTCAGCACTTGTAGGGAATACCGGAATTTCATGCACTTTCTCCCTGTCGAATCGGCGATGCGCAGTGTCGAATCGGCAATGCGCTGGCGTCGAAGCCAGCGCGCCGCCTTCGATCAAGCCGCCTTGCGCTTCGTCAGTTGCCCGATCAGCGTCCTGTTGAATGCGGGCAAGTCGGCGGGTTTGCGGCTCGAAATCAGATTGCCGTCCTCGACCACTTCCTGATCGACCCACGTGCCGCCCGCGTTACGAATATCGTCCTGCAGGCTAGGCCAGCTCGTCACCGTGCGCCCCTTGATGATGCCCGCCGATACCGGCAGCCACGTGCCGTGGCAGATCACCGCGATCGGCTTCTTCGCGCTGTCGACCGCTTTGACGAAGGCCTGCGCCTGCGGCACCAGTCGCAACGCGTCGCCGTTCACGACGCCGCCCGGCAACACCAGCGCGTCGTAGTCCTCGGGGCGGGCTTTGTCGAACGTCGCATCGACATCGACGGTGTCGCCCTTGTCGACGTGCCTGAAGCCCTGGATCTTGCCCGGCTTCTCCGAAATCACGTGGACCGTCGCGCCCGCCTCGGTGAGCGCGCGTTTCGGCTCCACGAGTTCCGCCTGTTCGAAACCGTCTACGGCGAGTACCGCTACCTTGTAGCCATTCAGTGCATCAGTCATGCGTCTTCTCCTTGCTGTGGCGCCGCGGTCATGCGCTTGCTCGTTATGCATGTGCATAGCGCGGCGCCTTTACTAAAGCGTTGTCACGCAAAACACGTGCCCGGCTGCGCCGACTGGCGCAAGCCGTGTAGTGTGCGAAACGCAAGCTGGTCAGGCGTCGGTTCCCTCTTCACCTGATCCCTCCGCGCCCGGAGGCACCCGTGGATCGACGATGTGGTCGGTGTCGATATCGCGATCCGCTTCCAACGTCGAATCGCCGTCGGCCGACGCACGCTCGCCGGTACCTGCTCGATCGGTATCGCTGGCGAGTTCCGCGTCGCCGGTTTCGAGCGCGTGATTGTCGAGCTCCGTATCGACGTCGAAATCGTGACGCTTCGCACCCGCGACGTCGCTGCCGCTGTCGGACGAGTCGCTGGGACCCAGCGCGCCCGTCGTGTCGGAGGTTGGCTTGACAGTCCGCTGCGGTTCTTCATCGGGATTGAGTGTGCTGCTCATGAAAGCCCCCTTTCAGTTGATTACGCCAACCATTTCGCAAGGACCGTTCCGCTCGAGCGCCCCGGTGCTGTGTCAATGGCATCCCCCTTGCTTCAGCCGCTTGAAACTTCTACTTGCGACCATGGCTACCGCGACTCATTCAACGACAGCATCACGCAACCCGGCGACCTCGAACGGCAACACCGCACCGCAGCCGATGCCACCGGGCCTGCGCCACGCCGACGACACCAAGCCCGGCTACACCCGCAAGCGGGAGCGGAACGCCTTTATCTATTTCGACGTGAACGGCAAGCGCATCGTCGATGAGGACGAGATCCAACGCATCAACTCGCTCGCGATTCCCCCCGCCTACGAAAACGTGTGGATCTGCCCCGATCCGCGAGGTCATCTGCAGGCGACCGGCCGCGACGCGCGTGGCCGTAAGCAGTACCGCTACCATCCGCGCTGGCGCGAAACGCGCGACGCCGACAAGTACGAACGGATGGCCGAGTTCGGCCGGGCATTGCCGAAAATCCGTGCGCGTGTCGCGCGTGACCTGAAGCTGACCGGCATGCCGCTCGACAAGGTCGTCGCGGCCATCGTGCACCTGCTCGACACAACGCTGATTCGCGTCGGCAGCGCCGAATACGCGCGCGAAAATCATTCATTCGGATTGACGACGTTGCGCAAGAGGCACGTGAAGATAAAGGCTGGTCAATTGCGCTTCCAGTTTCGCGGTAAGAGCGGCATCGAGCACGACGTGACTGTGGACAATCCAACCGTCAAGCGCATCGTGCGGCGTTGCGCGGAGCTGCCCGGCCACGACCTGTTCCAGTATCTCGACGAAGACGGCACGCGCCACAGCGTCGGCTCGAGCGATATCAACGACTACCTGCGCCGCGTGAGCGGCGCGGACTTCACCGCGAAGGACTACCGCACCTGGGCCGGCAGCGTATACGCGCTGGCGGCATTGCGCCGATTGATGTGCAGCAGCGCAGCCGAAGCGCGCGGCCATATCGTCGCGACCGTCAAAGAGGTGGCGACGCTGCTGCGCAATACGCCCGCTGTCTGCCGGCGCTGTTATATCCACCCGGCGATCATCAGCGCGTTCGAGGCCGACGAGTTGCGCAGCCTCGCGTCAGGGCAAGCGCGCCGCGGACTCAAGGTGGATGAAGTGGCCTTCGCGGTGCTGCTCGCGCAGGCGGAAAAGCGCGCGGCGAAACTCGCGCGCGCAACCGGTGCCAAAGGACGCAAGGCCCGGGAGTCGTCGGCCGACGACAGCATCAACGGTTCGCTGACGAGTCTGCTGAAAAAATCGCGCGTGGCGCGCAAGAAAACCCCCGACGCGAAACGCGAAAGCGGCGCGGCCCCTTTGCACACCGGGCGGGAACTGCAATCTGAATCGAAACCGGCGGCCCAGTGACGGGCTCGGCGATGAATCGGCGAAGGCTCAAGCCTCTTCCTCGAATGCCGCCATCACGAGCCAGACATCGCGCTCGCCGTCGCGTATTTCGGCCGCCAGCGCATACTCATCGCCTGGCGAACAAACCCGCGCGAGCGTGTTATGCGCGACTTCACCGTTCTCGAACACACGCTCCGACAACGGCCGCACTTCCTGCTTGCCTTCGAACATCGGCTGTTGCCGACGATACACGAGCGTCTCGGATTTCCAGTTGCTGAAGCACTCGCGAACGTGCGCGAAGTCCCCGCCGCAGATGTTCGCCTGATAATGAATCTTCCTGATCACGATATTCTCCCCCCGATGCGAAGCGGCATCGTCCGGCGTCACAACGACCGCAACGGTTCATTGCCGCTTCCGCATCGATCCAGCGTTACTGTCCCTTTGTATCGCTGCTGGCATCGGCGCCGGGCATGTTCGTCGTGTCGTTCATCGGCTTCTTTGCGTTCGACTTCTTGTGATGGTGTTTCATCGACGAAGTCGAGCCCCCGGTGCTGCCCATTGCATTCGATGCGGGCTCGTTGCCCGCCGTCGGCGCAGCGGTCGCCGCGCCATGCGCATTGCCGCCGCCGGCGCCGCCATTGCCGTTGCCGCCGCCCGTCTGCGCGAACGCGGCGCCCGACGCCAGGGCGCCCGACGCGGCCACACATGCCGCTACCAGCCATGCCTTCGGATACTTGCTCATCTGGCTTCTCTCCATGAAGTAAAAAGGACGGTTGTGATCCTTCAGTTCCTGCCGCCATCACTGAAAGTCGAGCAAGGCCTATGCCGCGCGATGCATGCGTCGTATGCGCTCATCGCGCTTCGCTGGGCAGCGCTTGCGTCGGCATGGACGCAATAATTGCAAACGGGCTCGCATCCTTTACGCGCGCGGCGCCTCGTCGGGAGATGCGGCGCCGGGTGGTATCGAGCAAATTGCGGAGCAACGGCGGAGTAACTGCGCCGCACGGCTCGATGGAACGGCCGTTGCTAAATGCCTCGGTACATTCACCCCATCAAAGGAGCCCATCATGGTGATGCAGACCCAGACGCAAGGCGCGAACATCGTCGGTAAAGGCGCCGCGACCGCGGAAGGCCCAGGCCCGGACGTAATGGCCGCGGCCACGCTTGACGGCAACAAGGTCATCAGCAGCGACGGCGAGCACATCGGCAAGATCAAGGACATCATGCTCGACGTGCGTTCAGGCCGCATCGCGTATGCGGTGCTGTCGAGCGGCGGTTTTCTCGGCATCGGCGACAAGCTGCTGGCTATTCCGTGGAGCGCGCTGACGCTCGATACTCAGGAGAAATGCTTCGTGTTGAACATGGTGGCCGAGCGCGTGAAAAACGCACCGGGATTCGATAAGGATCACTGGCCATCGATGGCGGATCAGACGTGGGCCACCACCGTGCATCAGTACTACGGCAGCGAACCGTACTGGGGTGGCGACGTCTATACGAACCGCAACGACGTGGGTGTCGGCGACATTCCCCCGGGTTCGTCGGATGCACCCGAGTCCGGTGGCGTGAAGCTCTGATCGCCGAACCGACCACTTCCGATGCGTGGCCAGTGCGGCGTTCCGCTTCAGGAGAGAACACAATGGCGACCCGAAAGAGCAGCAGCAGATCGAAACGCCCTGTGTCGCGTGGCAAGTCGGGACGGCCGCCGCGCCAGCGCCATGCGCAGGCGCAGGCCGCGCATCGCGCCAAAACCGCGAAGTCGAGCGGCGCATCCGGCGCAAAGAAATGGTCGCATCACGTGATGGAAACGAGCGACGCGATGGACATCGAGAAGGATATTTTCAAAACCGGCAGCGCGGAGTCCATCGCGCGATCGTTGAAGCACTCGTCGACGGCGAGCCGTCGACGCAAGGGCACGCCGTTTCAATCGGCGATGTCGATGCTCAATTTCTACATTAATCGAGCGGGTCGAAACCTGCCGAAGGAGCGGCGCGATACGTTGCAACAAGCCAAGCGCAAGCTGCGCGAAGCGTTTGGACGCGAGCCGCGCTGAACTGCCGGGATCGCGGCGGCATTACGCGGCCAGACGCTTCAGTCGGTGCCCGGCTGAATGCCGAAGGCACTCTGCACGGCCTCGAATCGCGAATTGACGTTCAGTTTCTCGAACACATTCTTCATATGCCATTTGACCGTCTCGGGCGCCAGATTCAGCGATCGCCCGATTTCCTTGTTGGACAGCCCGCGAGCGACGTAGCCCAGTATTTCGAGTTCGCGCGCGCTCAGTGTGCCCGGCGTGACCTTGTTGCCGGCATAGCCCGGCGAAGATGATGGCGTGTCATCCGCTTCGTCGAAAGCCGACAGCACCGTGCCGATATACGTCGCGTGCCCGCTCGCGATTTCCGATGGCGTGCGGCGAAACCGGTCCAGCAATGCACGCATCGGCGCTCCCTCGTCCACGAAGCTATTGATCATGCCCATCGCGCCGCCGATCCGCAGCGCGTTTCCCAGCGCCGCGAACGCCTGGTCCGAAGCACCGTTCTGCTCGTGCGCGAGAGCAAGCAGCAACGAAACCACGGCCTCGGCATAGCGCCAGCCCAGTGCAACCAGATTGTCGAGTAAGCGCGAAAGAAAACCGACGGCGTCCGCGGCGGCGTTTTCGGCAAGCAGAACACGGGCTTGCAGCACACAGTAGCTTGACCACGTTTCCATCGCCGAGCCCCGTCGCCCTTCGCATATCATCGGTACGCTCGCGCTCAGTTCGTCGGCGACCTGTCGCGCCTCGATCACCCTACCGTCGGCAAGCAGCTGCCGAACGGATTCCGCATCGCACGCGAGCTTCAGACGCAACCATCGACGGGTAATCGCGAGCTGTCGACCGTCCTCGAGTACGGCCAGCGCCGGCCCCTTTTTGCCATCGCGCCACAGCAGGCGCGACGAGGTGAGCATATAGCGCATCAACGCGGCGAGCGGCGAGCTCTCCAGCGCGATGGTCATGCGACCGTCGATCAACTTCCGCGCCTTGGACAGCTCGTTGCACTCGTAGTAAATCGACGCAAGGCAACCGGAAACCGCGGCCGCGGCCGCCGACCACTCCCCCAGCTTGTCTTCGGAGTAGCGCATTGCGATCTCCATCACGCGCCTCGCATCGGGAAGATCGCCGTGTATCAGCGCGGCGACGCCGTACACCGCGTCGCGCAGCATATCCGCGCTGTTCGGCTTCCGGCTGAGCCCAACCTGATCGACCCGCGCTCTCCACACGCGCGAGATATAGGCGAACTGCCCTCTATACATCAAGCCGAAAATCTCCGCGCTTTGCCCGTATTGGCGAACCCAAGGTTCCGCAGGCGCCGTCGATGCCTCGACGGCACGCCCGAGTTCCAGCGCATGCTCGCTGTCATCGTTCACACAAGCGATCACCGCGCGGATCGCGTTGATCTCCGCCCACGCGATCTCGTCGGCTACCGTCCGATCATCACGGGCCATACGCTCGAACTCGTCGGCAATCTCGCTGATCTCCTTCGACGCGCGCGCGGTTTCGAGCGACATCGCGAGTGCCCACGCTTTCGCCAGACGCAAGCGCAGTCGACCCACGATCACGTCCGGCGGAAGTTTGCGAATCCAGCCCGGCAGCATGAACGGGTCGCCGCGTTGAAGCATCTCCATCGCACAGTTTTCGGCCCACTGCGCCGCCTGCCCGATGTCGCCCGCGGCCAGCGCATGTCGCACGGCTTCGGGCCACAGGCGCGCCCGTGCGAACCAGAGGCTGGCCCGGCGATGCAGTAACGGAACCTGTCGTGGCGTCTGACGCATCAGACGGCGGCGCAGCGCATCGCTCAGCAGCGCGTGATAGCGATACCAGCTTTGCGTTTCATCGAGCGGCCGGATGAACACGTTATGACGCTCGAGCCAGTCGAGCTTCTCTCCGCTGTCGCCTTCTCCCCCCATGACGTCGTCGCAGAGCGTCGCGGTAAGCCGTTCGAGAATCGACGTGTACAGCAGAAACGTCAGCATATGCGGCGGCAAATGCGCAAACACCGTATCGTTCAGATAGCGATCGATGCCGAACCGGGAACCGGCGAGATGACTGGCGAGCGCGGCCACGTCATCGACCCGGTTCAGTCCGAGCGAAGCCAGTTGTAAGCCGGCAACCCATCCCTCGGTCGCGCTGTTCAACAGTTCGACGCTGTTGCGGTTGAGCAGCGCATTACCGGTGTGCTGGAAAAACGCTTGAGCATCGTCGAGCGAAAAGCGCAGATCGTCGACGGTCACACGTGAAAGTTTGTCGGGCGAGCGCAGCGCGCTCAGCGACAACGCTGGTTCGCCGCGCGCGCCGAGCAGCACGTGCAGGTTGTCGGGCGCGTAGCGCAGCAGGCGCGACACGATCGCGAGAACGGGTTTCGCGCTGAGGCGGTCGACGTCGTCGAGCACGAGGAAAACCCCGCGGCCGTATGCAGCGATGCCATTGAGCAGCACTGAAATGAGCGTTCTGACCGGCGTGTGTGCATCGTTATCGAGGAGTTGCTGCGCCTGCCACGCGATCTCCTTCGACGCCCGACAAAGCGTCGCCACCAGATAGGCGCCGAGTTGCTGCGCATCGTCGTCTTCTGCATCGAGACTGAGCCACGCAACGGGACGCTTCTTTCTCGCTTGCGCTTCGCTCCACGCGGCAAGCAAAGTCGTTTTGCCGAAACCCGCGGGCGCGGTCACGACCGTAATGTGACGCGGACGTCGTTCATCGAGTCGCCGGAGCAAGGCCGGCCGTTGCACGCAACCCGCGGGAAGACGCGGCGGCATCATCTTGGTCTGGATCAGCGACACGATCCATTCACGCTCGAAACTATCAGCGGGTGTATTCATGAGTGGTCCTCTCACCGGCTATCCGTGAGAGGCATGGAGGGGTCGTTGTGAATTTGTCTTGAAGATACGCCGAACCGTGTGACGACTCAATGCAGAACCGCGCAACGAGCCGCGAGGACCGGTATCCGCTTCGGGTCGCACAGGGTCCGGTCGAATCGCTAGCGCAGATTGCTTTGCGCGCGCTGCGCGGGCGTGTCGATCTCCGCGACGGGATCGTCCGGTTCGCAGACCTCCGGGGCCTGCGCAACCGCACTGCCGGCATCGACCTGGTCGAGCCGGTAACCGTGCGTATAGACGGTCGTCAATCGCACGCCGTTGTCCGGCCGCAGCGCCAGCTTGCGTCGAAGCCGGTAGATGTGCGTGTCGATCGTGCGCGAGGTACTGTCCAGTTCGCGGCCCCACGCAAGCTTTGCCAGAAGCCGTTTGGAAACAACCCGTCCGACGTTCGCGAAGAAATAGGCGGCCACGTCGAATTCCTTTTCCGTCAACAGAATCGATTCGCCGTGCAGAAAAACGCTGCGCTGCGTGACGTCGAAGATATATGGCCCAACCGCGATGGCGCTTTCCACTTTTATGCTGCGCCGTGTGCGACGCAATAGTGCGCCGACCCTTGCCCCCAGCTCTTTGGCCCGGAACGGCTTGACGACGTAGTCATCCGCGCCGGCGTCCAGCGCCTGCACGATGTCGACTTCCAGAAGCCGGCTGGTCACGAACAGCACCGCGGGTTCGCGGCCCAGATGACGGCGTATCCAGTACAGCACCTCGAAGCCGCTCATGCCCGGTAATTCCCAGTCGAGCACAACCAGATCGACCTCGTTGGTCTGCAGAAAACTGATTGCGTCCTTGCCCCGTTCGACCTTGCTGATTCGATGTCCGGACTGTCCGATTTCCCTTTCGACCGAATCAGCTTGTACGGGATCGTCTTCCACCAACAGGATATTCATCTATCACCTATTTTCCTTCTCGCTGCCGACTGGAAGACCGGCCCCCCACAAACGCGGCGAAAGACATTTGTATCGGGAATTCCACTCACACGAGCAACCAGTTCAAACAGGACGAAAAAGCCAACCTACAAATCGCATACGGCACCGGGTAAGCTTGAGCGGCCAGTTGAGCCGGTCCCGTAGGCCTTGTGAATTTCGAGAAGAACGATAGAGCCAGTCGCTTTTCAAATCCCCCCCTTCGCGGAGGGGGGATGGCGTTTTCGAAGGGGGGGTCATCTAGCGTGGTCGGCCCCCCGACTATGTTCGAACGGTCCGTGTCACCACTGATATCCGACACCGGCGCCCACCACACTGCCCGAAGCGCTCGTACTGACGCCGCCCTTGACCTTCAGGTTGTCGGTCACGCGCGCAGGGAAGCCGATCGCAACCGGGCTGTGTAGCCCTTGTAGTTGCCCGAGCCGATTCCGACCGCGAGGGTCCTGCTGGGGTCGACGTCAGGGATCATCGTCAACGCGGTCGCGCCGGCGATGCCGGCGAGAATGTGGTGTAAGCGTCGCGATCGACGACTTCGGCGCGGGGTGCTGGTCTCTCAGCATTCTTCACCATCCCGGCATCGACACGTTGAAGCTGGACCGCAGGTTCATGCGCGATGTTCGGGACGATGCGAATTCGAGAGTCGTGGTCGAATCGCTGATCGAGCTTGGAAGACGACTTGGGAAGCGGGTCGTCGTAGAGGGTGTCGAAACGGCCGTCGATCGCAGCCGAACAGATAGACAAGCTGGTTGCGCGGCGTGGCCTCGTTCTTTGACCAGATGCGCATTCCAGCCCTCAGGTTTTGACGGCGAAACGATCGCGGCCGAGGCCCGCGGCGGCACGCCACAAATGCACCGCCGCCATCACCGGCCCGGCCGGGACCATCCTTACACTCCGCTCCCGCCCACGGTCCGCTGACTCTTCCACTGTCCCTGCTGCACCTCGAACAGCGTATAAGGCGGCTTGATCAGATCTCCATGCGGATCGAACGCGATTTTCCCCGTCACCCCCGTTATGTTCACTTTCGGGAAAGCCGCGACGATCTTCGCGCGATCGAGCGAGTCCGCGTTCTGAATCGCCTGAATCATCGCCAGCGCGGCGTCGTAGGCGAACGGCGCATACAGCTCGACGTCCTGATTGAAACGCGCCTTGTAGCGCTTGCCGAACTCCTGCGCGGACGGCAGCTTGTCGAGCGCAGGACCGGGCTCGAGATCGCGCGTGCCCTCGCCCGCGTTGCCCGCAATCTGCAGGAACGCGTTGCTCTTCAGCGCCCCCGCGCCAAACAGTTGCGCGGGCATGCCGAGCGAGCGCATCTGCTTGACCAGCATCGCGCCCTGCTCGTCGAGTCCGCCGAAAAAGATCAGGTCGACGTTTTTCTGCTTCAACGAAGTCAGGATCGCGCGCAGATCGACCGCCTTGTCGTTCGTGAATTCGCGATCGACGACATTGCCGTTCGCCTGCTTCGCGCCCTTCTCGAAGGCATCGGCGAGACCCTGGCCGAACGCGGTGCGATCGTCGATGATGCCGATGCGCTTCGCCTTCAACTGCTGCACCGCGAACTCGCCTGCAATCACACCGCCCACGCCGTCGTGACCCATCGTGCGGAATACGTTCGCGAAACCCTGTGCCGTGAGCGCCGGATTCGTCGAGCCCGGCGTGATCATCGCGACGTTCGCCGTGTGATAGACGGCCGAGGCCGGAATGCTGCAGCCCGAGTTGTAATGGCCGATCACGCCGACCGCGCCGTCGTCGACGAGCTTCTGCGCGACCTGGATCGCGATGCGCGGATCGGCCTGATCGTCCTGCACGTCGAGCACATATTTGACGGGTTTGCCGCCGATCATCGGATGCTTCGCGTTCGCTTCATCCACCGCGAGCTGCGCGCCGTTCTGCAGATCCTTGCCGACCCGCGCGACCGGTCCGGTCAGCGGTCCGACGAAGCCGATCTTGACGATTTGCGGCTCGGCGCCGTACGACGGCGCATGCGCGCACAACATCCCAAGGGCGAGTGCGACAACCAGGTTTCTGCGTTTCATGATGTCCGTCCTCTTCCGTGCAGCAGTTGCGGTGATTAAAAACGACGCGGGCTATAAGGCGCGAGATCGACCGGCGGCACGCGTCCCGCCACCAGATCGGCGACGACGCTGCCCGTCACGCCGCCCAGCGTGACGCCCAGATGCTGATGACCGAATGCGTAGACGACGCGCGGCGACGCGCTCGACGCTCCGACGACCGGCAGACCGTCGGGCAGGCTCGGCCGGAAACCGAGCCAGTCGCTATCAGGCTGCGTCAATTGCGGCAGCGCGAGCCGCGCGGAGCGCGTGATCAGATCGAGCAGCGCGGCATTGCGCTGCGGTCCATAGCCGCCCAGTTCGACGGTGCCCGCCGCGCGGATGCCGCCGTCCATCGGCACCATGTAGAAGCCGCGCTCGGCCCAGCCGCACGGCCGTGAAATCAGCGACGAAGTGCCGGGGAAGCGCACGTGATAGCCGCGCTCGGTATCGAGCGGTACGCGGTCGCCGCATTGGCGCGCAAAGCGGCCGGAAAATGCGCCGGCACAGACGACCGCTTGCGCGGCATCGTATGCGCGACCCGCTTCGTCGACGATGCGCACGCTGGCGGTGCCCGGCACCAGCGCGCGAACCGCGACGCGCTCATGCCTGAGACCGCGAGCGAGCAACGCCGCGTGCAGCGCCTGCAGAAAGCCGCGCGGGTCGCCGAGGAACCAGCTGCCGTTGAACAACGTGCCGTGCGCAAAGATCGGCGCGAGATTCGGTTCGAGTGCGGCGATGCCGGCGCGGTCGAAGTTTTCGAAGCGCACGCCGAGCGAGCGGCGCAACGCGAGCGACGGCTGGGCCGCGTCGAACGACGCCGCATTCGAATACAGGTACAGGCATTCGCGCGGCCGCACGAAGCGCGACAGGTCGTCGCTTTCGAGCATCTCGCGGTAACCGTCGAACGCGCGCGACAGCAGGCTTGCGAGCGCTTGAGCGCTGTGCTCGTAGCGCCGCGGCATCGACGCCCATAGAAAGCGCGCGAGCCAGGGCGCGAGTTGCGGCAGATAGCGCCAGCGAATCCGCAGCGGACTCGTCGGCGAAAACAGGAAACGCGGCAGATTGCGGAACACCGCCGGGTTGTTCACCGGAATGCAGCCATAGTTGGCGAACGTGCCCGCATTGCCATATGACGTGGCCTCGCCCGGACCCAGTGCGTCGAACAGCGTGACGTGGTGACCGTCGCGCATCAGCCAGTAGGCGCTCGACACGCCGATGAAGCCCGCGCCCAGCACGGCGACTTCGCTCATCGCGCTCGCCGGCCGGCCGCACTGGCCGCCCGACCCGAACTTGCGCCGGATGCACCGACCGGCAGGAGCGTGCTCTGCTGCTCTGTCACGACCGTCCCTCCTGTACTACAGTTGCGCGTTGTCTTTGGACACAGCGCCACACAAATCATGATTTAATACTCACACAAAGTTTTTTTGTGTGCAATTAATCTGGCTTTGTGTGGACTTAGGTACTTTCCCCGAGCGAAACGGGCTGGCATCGTGCAGTTCGAGGTACTTCCGGTTGCCGATCCGACTCCGAAGGGGTTTAGTATTGGCTTGTCCCGCACGCACGGACGAGTTTTTGTATGGAGATTCACGCTGGATGAAAAGCGCAATTGACCACACAAACGGTGAGGACGTTCTCCAGACAAAGGGCCGTCAGCCGACTTATCTCGAAGTGTCGCGCAGCCTCGAGGAAAAAGTCCGCAGCGGCCTCTACCCGCCGGGCAGCCGTCTGCCGCCGCAGCGCGAACTCGCGTTGGAGCTGGGCCTGAATGTCTCCACCGTGTCGCGCGCGTACAAGGAGTTGCAGGCGCGAGGGCTGATCGTCGCGAGCAAGCGGCGCGGCTCGATCGTCACCGGCGGCGCCATGCCTGCCGTGCATGCCCGCGGTGACAACACATCGGCAAGCGGCCACGCCGACGCGAACGCCGTGCTCGACCTGACCGTGAACCGGCCTGCCACCGGTGAATTCCTCACCCAGCTCGCGCGGACGATGGCGCAGATCGCGCACGATCCCCGCTATCCGCAGACTCAGGAATATCAGCCGCCGCAGGGCCCCGAATGGGCGCGGGCCGCGGGCGCGCAATGGCTCGCCGCGCCCGGCTTCACGCCCGGCGCCGACAGCGTGGTCGTGACGAGCGGCGCGCAGCATGGCCTGTATGCGGTGCTGAGCAGCCTGATGGGACATGAAGGCGTGATCCTGTCGGATCAGCTGACCTACTACGGCCTGAAAGCCCTGGCGCCGGTGTTTCAGTTCGAACTCGTCGGCATTCCGAGCGACGACGAAGGGCTGCTGCCCGACCGTCTCGAAGACGCGTGCCGGCATCGGCGCGTGAAGGCGATCTTCACGGTGCCGAATCTGCAGAACCCGACCGTCGTGACGATGAGCCTCGCGCGCCGCGCGGCGCTCGCCGACATCGCGCGCCGGCATCACATCGTGATCATTGAAGATGACGTGTACGGCCCGCTGCTGCAAGCGCGCCTGCCGACGATTGCGAGCCTGTGCCCCGAGTTGACCTTCCACATCACGTCGACGTCGAAGATCCTCGCACCGGGCCTGCGCATAGGCTATCTGCACACGCCGCCGCATGGCGCGGCGCTGGCCGCGGAAGCGGTGCGCACGACCGCGTGGATGCCCGCGCCGCTGTCGACGCTGATCGCCACGCGCTGGATCGAGGACGGCACCGCGCAGACGATCCTCGACGCGCAACGCGCCGAGTTGCGCGCGCGCCAGGAGATCGCGCGCGAATTGCTGCCCGCCGAGCATCTGAAGAGCGATCCCGCATGCATGTTCGTGTGGTTGCGCGTGCCGCCGCCGTGGCGCTCGGACGACTTCGCGGCCAATGCGCTCGCGCGCGGCGTCAACACGATGCCGGCCTCCGCGTTCGCGGTGGATCGCTCGACGGTCGAACACGGCGTGCGCATCAATCTCGCTTGCGCCGAGTCGCGCGAGCAATTGACGCGCGGCCTGCAAATTCTCGCGCACACGCTGCGCGACCGGCCGCGCGCGCTGTTCGGCACGATCTAGACTGCGGTGGAGGCGTCGGGCGGAGCCGCTAGAATACGGCACGACCCTGCCCCTGCCGAGCCGCCTTCATCCGATGACTCCGTCCGACGATTCAAGCCCCTCCTCGCGCACGCCGCCGCCGATGCGCTGTTCGCGTTCCTGAAGACGCTGCCGCTCGGCGACCGCTTGATCGAGGGTGGCTTCATGGCCGTGCAGGCGGTGGCGGGCGCGAGTCTGGCGTTCGGCATCGGCCGCGCGCTGCACACCGAGCAGGCGTTCTGGGCCGCGATCACCGCGATCGCGGTGAGCCAGCACAGCTATATCGACACTCGCAAGCTGTCGCGCGACCAGTTCATCGGCGCGATGGTCGGCGGCATCTGCGGGCTGATCGGCACGCTCTTGGGCGGCGGCCATTTTGCCGCGTACGCGGCGACCGTCGCGGCCGCGATCCTGATCTGCTGGGTCGTCAACGTCGGCAGCGCGGCGCGCCTCGGCGGCATCACGGCTACGATCATGCTGCTGGTGCCAGGCATCGGTCCCGCGTGGGACAAGGCCTTTCTGCGGCTTGCCGAAGTGACGCTCGGGACGGTCTGCGCGCTCGTGGTCGCGCGGCTGATGGCGTCGCTCGAAAGACGTGCGTTCAGAAAGGGCGAAACGCCCAAATAGAATCACACGCGCGCGTCGATTCTTTGGTCAGTCGTCCGGAGCATCGTCCGTTTGCGTGCGGCGCCGGTAGCGTCCCGGCGTCACGCCGACGCTTTGCGCGAACGCCTTGCCGAACGCCGCCTCCGACTGATAGCCGACCGCCTCGCCGATGTCCGCGGCGCTGCGTTGCGTGCGCAACAGCAGGTCGCTGGCGATCGCCATGCGGATCTGCGTCAGAAAATCCATCACGGTCACGCCCGCGCGCTCGTTGAAGCGGCGCGCGTAGGTCGCGCGCGACATCGCGGCGCGCTCGCCGAGTTCAGAGATGGTCCACGCGCGTTCGGGCGCGTCGAGCATCGCTTGCACCGATGCGCCGAGCCGTCCGTCCGTCAGCAACGCGAGCATGCCGGCGCTGTTCGCATTGCGCTCGCCGTGCACGCGCAGTGCCATCGCGAACAGCGCGTGGCTCAAGGCCGTCACGATGGTGAGCGCGCCAGGCTGACGCCGCGCCGCTTCACTGCGCATCAAGGTGATCACCGTTTGCAACGCATCGAGCGTTTGCGCGTCCCCGAGCGACACGTGCAGCGGATCGGGCAGCGCATTGAGCAGCAACGCCGACGTACCGGGCGCATAGACGAAGCGGCCGCACAGCAGATCGACGCCGTCATGAATCGCGGTGTGGTTGGGCGTCTGCGCGGATGTGGCGGCTTCCTCACCATCGTTGCGCCGCACCGGCAGCATGCCGTCGTGCCCGAGCGTCAGCGGCAGGCCGCCCGCCGAGCGCATCACGTCGCGCACGCGATGCGCGGCGCCACGCGGAAACATCATGAAATCGCCAGCCTTCAGTTCGAGTTGCGCGCCGGCCGCGGTCTCGATCACGCAACTGCCGTCGAGCACCAGATGAAACGGCGCGACACCCCCCTCCAGCGGTGCGTGATCGATATCGAATGCGCCCGATAGCAGGCAGCGAAGATCGAGGCTCGCTTGCGGGCGGGCAAGGTCGATCAGGCGACTGAGCGTGTCCATGAGACGAGCGCGCTAAAAGTTGAGTGGAATGAGTATTCAGGATATCGCGGCGCGGCGCAATACTGTTTCCACGACGACGGCAACCGCCGTCGCGCAACAGACCAAGGAGCACTGCCATGTTGAACTGGATCGATTACCGCAAGGAACTGTTCGGCCGTATCGGCGAAATGTCGAAACTCGCGCCGGAGAGCGTGAAGGCGTATCAGGCGATGTCGAGCGCCGGTCAGAAGACCGATCTGCTCGGTGCGAAGACGCGCGAGCTGATTGCGCTCGCGGTTGCGGTGAGCCTGCGCTGTGACGGCTGTATCACGGTCCATACGGCCGAGGCGCTGAAGCACGGCGCGACCCGCGAGGAAATCGCCGAAGCGCTCGGCGTCGCGATGGCGGTCAACGCGGGCGCGACGCTGGTGTACTCGGCTCGCACGCTGGACGCGGTCGCCGCGCATACGCAGGGGTAAGCGAGTCGATGATGAGCCGGGGCGCTCGCTAAATCATCGTTTGGCGTAACACGCCGCATCGGCCGATCATGTTCGGCGATGCGGCGCGCGGCCTTTGTTGAAGCAATTGATGAAGCGCGTATCAGCCTGCTCGCGACCTTTCGTCAGAACTGGATCGTCGTGCGCAAGCCGAGAACCGCTTCGTTCCTGATGCGCTGGGACGAATCGTCCGGGTCCGGAATCCCGCCGCCCGGCCGCCAGAAGTACTGGAAGTCCGCTTGCAGCATCCACCACGGCGCGACCTGGTATTGATAGGTGGCTTCGAGCACGGTCTCCGCGCTGCGCGACGGATAGCCCGGCGTGTACAACGCCTGCGCGCTCGCCAGATTCTGCGCGTGCGAGCCGATCTTTGCATAGCCGAGCGCGAGCCCGACCACATCGTTGTCGCGGCCCTTGAACGGCGCCTTTAGCGTGACGCCCGCGTTGACGCCGAGATCGACCAGATTGCGATCGCCCGGCGCACCCATGATGCGAGCGAACACGCCGACCGACTGCGGACTGTCGGGGCCCGCGCGCCACACCATCTGATCGGCGACTGCGTAGAAGCTGTAGTTGCCGCGATGACTCGTCGGCACGCCGTTGCTCGCCGGATTCGCCAGCGACAGGCCGCCGGTGTCGAAACCCTGATCCGCGAAGTGGTTGCTGTTGTACCAGAAGCCGAGCTTGTAGGTGCCCGGCAGGCCAGCCGGCCTCGGATCCGAAGAATTCGCCGACGGCTGGTTGATCGCGTACTGCAATTCGCCGATCACGAGCGCGCCGTTGCCGAGATTGAAGTTCGTGCCGCTCGCGTTGAGCTTTTGCGGATCGCCGACGCCTGGCGCCGGATTGCCGTCGAATACGCCGCCCAACACTGTGACGCCGTTCGCGAACGATGCGCGCGCCCTCACACCGAGCGACGACAGCGGATAGGCCGGCCCGCCCGCGGGCAGATCGACGGCCGGCAGCACCGGCCAGCCAAACGTTGCGTTCATGAAGGTGGCTGCGTACTGGCTGACCATGAACTCCTGGTCGAGACTCTGCTGGCCGATCTTCACATCGACGTTGCCGAGCGACTGCTGATACCACAGTTCCCACAGACGGGTGGCGGCGTCGGCTTCGATCCCGCTCGCGGTTTGCAGTGTTTGCAGATTTCTGGCGGTCAGGCTCGTGCCGTGAATCTGCAGACCGGAGACATTGAAGGTGCCGCCCGGCAATCCGAAGGCCTTTTCCGTATCGACGACGAGTCCGAACCCGGTCAAGCCTTGATAGGCACCGCCGCGATTCGTGCCGCCCGACAGGTGGCCCATGTACTCGCTGGTCTCCTGCAGATTGAACGTCACACCGTAGTTGCCGAGCCAGGGACGCAGGCCGCCCATTTCGCCGAACAGGTTCGAGCGCTCCCATAATCCGCTCGGCGCTGCGACGGTCTGATCGGCGGGCGCCGCGTTGTCCGCGGCGCCGGGAACCGGTGCGGCCGGTGCAGTCGATGGTGCTGTTTGCGCAGGCGTGGCTTCGCCGGGTGTCTGCGCGAACCCGCAAGGAACGAGGCCGAGAGAAAGGACCGCAGTCACCGCGATGGAACCGCCGGAGCCCAGTAGTCTGCGCTTGTCGATATTTTTCATCGGTTATTGGGGATTGGAGTTATGGGCGGATCGCTCCGTCGTGATTCGCACATGCGCACCGAGGTGTGCGAAAGATCCGGCAAACAGCAAGCGCAAATGCGAAAGCACAACCGCCTGAGCAGGCAGGCTCGCAGACGACGATCAAAAAAGAGCAGGCGTGCTACAGAAAACCGGCAGCAAGGCCGCTTGGAATTGAAGCGCGCTAACCCGACTTGGGGCGAGTTAGCGGCGAAGGAGTGAACCTGCGGCGACTATCTCGCGGTGGTGCTGCCGGCGCTGGCCGGCATCGGACTTCCGCTTTCTGGACAAGGGTCCATGGACGACTCCTTCGATACGTTGGGGCGGATTGTATTGACATGCTCCGCAAAAGCGCAAGTAAAAATCGCGCAAAGACGACATCGGGTTCTTGGGGGCTCGCGCAATGATTCTCAAACTCGTCGGGCAAGCCTTCGTTGAAAAATGTTGGCTCTGCTTACAGAACCAGGTTGACTCCGGGTTTTTACCGCGTCTAGAATTCGCCCGTCTTCCCGAATGAGGCTGATGCCTTGGACACCTGCAGTAGTCAATCTTCGAACAGTTTCACTGCCTGACCGGCAGAACGTCCGCGCCCTCTTCCTCGCGCCGCCGTTCCGCCAGCAGGCAGAACGGTGCGCGCCGTAGCAAAGCTCCTTCGTGCACCTCGATCATTAGCGCCATGTGGACGCGGCCTTCGCTCGTCCGCACTGGCACGCCCTCGCAAGCCTTCTGGTTTGCGGCCGACGCTCGCCCCTACCCGCGCCTGCTCACGGGTTCGGGCGAGTCCGGCAGAACCACGCTGCGCGCCTGCGCGCAGTTCAACCCGACGAGGAGCCGACATGCCCGACGGTGACAGTTGTTGTTTATGCCCCTTGCCTTCAGCCTTACAGAAGGAAAGCAGCTAGCATCCTGACGCCGCGCCAAGCGTGCGACGTTGGACCGTCTGCCCGCTTTCCGCTTGCCGCGTCGCACACGACGCGCGGAGAAACGTCATGAATTTCGCTCTGCTTTTGCCGCATCTGCCTTATCGCAACGAGTCGCGTGCTCACTACGAGTCGCTTCTATCGCTCGCTCCGGTCCGATCGAATCGGCTCGCCACGCTGTGGCGCCGCATCGGCTCGCTGTTCTCTTAAGTTCTGCCAAGCTGGTGTCACGAATCAACGCCATCATCGAAAGATTGTGGTGTTGCCTCGTCGTGACCGTTGTTTGCTGAACAGTCCTTTTATCAACTTGCAATTCGTCATGTTCCAACTCAACGATCCGTCGCGAATCGATGCGCAGGCGACCACCCTGTACGGCGTCACGACTTCGCTGCTCACAAATACTCACGGCCACGGAGGTGATTGATGGAGTTCGGTTTCAATCTGAACCGCACCGCCAATGCATCCGCCCGGCGGCTGCTTCCAAACGGCTGGGACTTCGTTGCCTTTCCGCTGATCATCTGCCTGATCGCGATGGCGTCGATCGGCTTTCACGAGACGCTCGCGCCGATGTCGACGCTAAAGACCCAGGCGATCTCGCTCGATCCGGCCAACCTGCCCGAGTACGCGATGCGCACCACGCTGCGCATGCTCGCGGCGATGGTCGCCTCGCTGATCTTCACGCTGGTCTACGGCACGCTGGCCGCCAGGAGCCGCCGCGCCGGCCTCGTGCTGGTGCCGATTCTCGACATCCTGCAGTCGGTGCCGGTGCTCGGCTACATCTCGTTTACGGTGACCTTCTTCCTCGCGATGTTCCCGGGCCGTGTGCTCGGCGCCGAGCTCGCCGCGATCTTCGCGATCTTCACGAGCCAGGCGTGGAACATGACGTTCAGCTTCTACCAGTCGCTGCGCACGGTGCCGCGCGACCTCGATGAAGTGTCGCGCGGCTTTCACCTGACCTCGTGGCAGCGCTTCTGGAAGCTCGAAGTGCCGTTCTCGATGCCGGGCCTGATCTGGAACATGATGATGTCGATGTCGGGCGGCTGGTTCTTCGTGGTGGCTTCCGAAGCGATTACGGTCGGCAACAACACGATTACGCTGCCGGGCATCGGCGCCTACCTGGCGCAGGCGATCAGCGACAAGAACCTGCACGCGATCGGCTGGGTCATCCTCGCGATGACGGTCGTGATCCTCGCCTATGACCAGCTGCTGTTCCGTCCGCTCGTCGCGTGGGCCGACAAGTTCCGCATGGAGACCACGAGTTCGGGCAACGCGCCGCAGTCCTGGCTGCTCGACATGATGCGGCGCACACGTCTGATTCACCAGTTGCTGACGCCGGCGGGCGTGATGCTCGCGAGCACCGCGCGCATCCCTTTGCGTGTGCCTTTCGCGAGCGTCCGGCGTGCCAGCCGAGCGCGCAGCGACACGTCGACACGCGTCGCAGACATCGTGTGGGCCGTGCTCGTATTCGTGCTGACGGTCTATGTGATCTATCGCGTCGTCGCCTATGTGCGTACCGGCGTGACGCTCGACGAGGTCGGTCACGTGTTCCTGCTCGGGCTCATCACGCTGCTGCGCGTCGCCGTGCTGATCGCGATCTCGTCGCTGATCTGGGTGCCGATCGGCGTGTTGATCGGCCTGCGTCCGGCGCTCGCCGAGAAGGTCCAGCCGCTCGCGCAATTTCTCGCCGCGTTTCCCGCGAATCTGCTGTTCCCGGTATTCGTGATCGTGATCGTGCGCTTTCATCTGAATCCGGATATCTGGCTGTCGCCGCTGATCGTGCTCGGCACGCAGTGGTACATCCTGTTCAACGTGATCGCGGGCGCGACCGCCTATCCGAACGACTACCGCGAGGCGGCCACCAATTTCCGCATCCGCGGCTGGCAATGGTGGCGCCAGGTGATGCTGCCGGGCGTGTTCCCTTACTACGTGACCGGCGCGATCACCGCATCGGGCGGCGCGTGGAACGCGAGCATCGTGTCCGAGTTCGTCCAGTGGGGCGATACCAATGTGGTCGCACACGGCCTCGGCGCCTATATCGCCGAGACGACCGCCGCCGGCGACTTTCCGAAAATCATCCTTGGCGTCGCCGTGATGGCGCTATTCGTCACGCTGTTCAACCGCGCGCTGTGGCGCCCCCTGTATGCCTTCGCCGAATCAAGGCTCCGACTCGACCAGGAGTGAACCCATGCAAAACGTCATTCAAGCCATTCCCGCCGACCTGCCACAGTCGTCGCCGCGCCTGGGCGCGCAAGTGCTGAACATCGAGCACGTGAGCCGCGGCTTCCATAAAAATCAGAGCGAGCTGCTGGTGCTCGACGACGTGAATCTGACGCTGCGCGAGGGCGAGATCGTCGGACTGCTCGGCCGCTCGGGCTCGGGCAAGTCGACGCTGCTGCGTATCATCGCCGGTTTGATCCGGCCGACGAGCGGCAATGTGACCTATCTGGGCAAGCCGCTCGACGGTCCAGCCGAGGGCGTCGCGATGGTGTTCCAGACCTTCGCGTTGTTTCCGTGGCTGACGGTGCTGCAGAACGTCGAAGCGGGGCTGGAGGCGCTCGGCGTCGGCGTCGAGGAGCGGCGCACGCGCGCGCTCGCGGCGATCGATCTGATCGGCCTCGACGGCTTTGAAAACGCGTATCCGCGCGAACTGTCGGGCGGCATGCGCCAGCGCGTCGGCTTCGCACGCGCGCTCGTCGTCGATCCGACCATCCTGCTGATGGACGAGCCGTTCTCCGCGCTCGACGTGCTGACCGCCGAAACGCTGCGTACCGACCTGCTCGACCTGTGGAACCAGGACCGCATGCCGATCAAGTCGGTGCTGATCGTCACGCACAACATCGAGGAAGCCGTGTTCATGTGCGATCGCATTCTCGTACTGTCGTCGAACCCCGGGCGCGTGGTGGGCGAGACCGTGGTGCCGTTCGCGCATCCGCGCAACCGGCTCGACCCGGATTTTCGCGCGCTCGTCGACGAAATCTACGCGAAGATGACCGCGCGCCCCACTGGAGCCGCGGCCAGGCGCGAACTCGAACCCGGCAGCTGGTTGCCGAACGTGTCGACGAACCTGATGGCTGGTCTGATCGAAACCCTTGCGGCAGCGCCCTATAACGGCCGCGCCGACATGCCCGAGATTGCGCGCACGCTGCAGCTGGAAGTCGACGACCTGTTCCCGATCGCGGAGATGCTGCAGTACCTCGGCTTTGCCGAAGTCAGCGAGGGCGACGTGTTTCTCACGCCGCCCGCGCATCGATTCGCCGAGGGCAGCACGCAGGAGCGCAAGATCATGTTCGCCGATCATCTGTTGCAATGCGTGCCGCTCGCCGCGCGAATCAGGAAGGTGCTCAACGAACGGCCCGGACATCGCGCGCCGCGCGTGCGCTTCGAGCAGGAACTCGAGGACCTGCTGTCCGACAGCGCGGCGCAGGAAACCCTCGATGCGGTGATCGACTGGGGCCGTTACGCGGAAATCTTCTCGTACAACGACAAGACGGAAACCTTCAGTCTCGCGGATGTCGAGACCTGAGCGGGGACCGAAACGACATGGCCGCGGATAACCTGACGGAGGTGCTCCGCGGCCATTTTTCAGTTCGCACCGACCTTCACGGATTGATCTCGCCCGCACCGTGCCGGCCACGCAGCCGCGCGGCGATGCGGCCGAACGCGTACCACTGCTGCGCGATCAGCCCATCCCCATACGAGCGCGCGGTGCCATGCGGCGCGGGCAACTGATCGCGGATGCCGGTCGGCTCGACGGCGCGCGCCCACGACGCGGTGCCGAACAGCATGTCCCACCACGGGAACAGCACGCCGAAGTTGCAGCCGTAGCGGGTGCCTTCGTGGCCATAGCCAATTGCATGATGCCGCCGATGAAACGCCGGGCTCACGATCAGCCGTTCGAGCAGCCATCCATACGCGAGGCGCGCATTCACGTGCTGCACGCTCTGCATGAAATTGCCGAGCGCGACGAGCACGACGAACTGGTTTGGCTGCACGCCGATGAATAGCGCAATGGCCGCAAAAAACACCGCTTGCAAGATGTCGTCTAAAAAGTGATTGCGGTCGTCGGCCCACAGCGACATCTGCCGCTGGCTGTGATGAACCGCATGCAGTTCCCACCACACGCCGAACCGATGTTGCCAGCGGTGACACCAGTAGCCGGCGAAATCGAGCGCGATCAGGTAGATCAGAAACGACACGAGCGGCTGATCGGTGACGCCCGGCCACAAATCATCGACCTCGATTTTGGGCACGTCGTGGATCGCCATCAGGCTCTGCCAATGGTTGAAGAACGGCTGTAGCAGAAAGAAGAATGCAAGATTGATGATGCCGAGCTTGGCGATCCACGTGTAGATCACGTCCGCGCGCAGCGCCCTGCGGTCCGACCATGTCTCCACCGGGCGCAGCGCTTCGAGCGGGCGCAACAGCAGATACGACACGACTATCTGCAACGCGCCGACGATCACCCAGTAGAGCGCGTCGTAAGTGTCTTCGTCGTAGCCCATCAGATTGAAGCGGTAGAAGATCGGCTGGACCACGTCGACGTACAGCAGCGTCTGCAGGGCTGAGATGCCGTTGTCGAGTTGAGCGGCGAGTTCGTGAAACATGTAAAGCCTTTCGGGTTGCCTCAGTCGGGATTGGGTGCGTAGACCGGCGCGCGGTTGGCGAAATACAGTCCGTGCGGCGAGCGCCCCACCGCGATCGTATCCACCAGCCGATGCGTGCTCAGATCGATGACGCCGACGTGCCTCGCGAAGCGGAACGTGACCCATAGATAGCGCCGGTCCGCCGATAGTTCCATGTCGTCAGGGGCCGGCATCAAACCGGTGATGTCGGCCACTTTGGTCAGCGTGTTGTAATCGAGAATGCTGATCGTGTTCTCCACGCGATTCGACACGGCGATGTGCTGGCCATCGTCGAGATTGCGGAAGTTGTGCGCGCCGCGGCCCGTGTGGATCTTCTTCACGAGTTGGCGGTTTTTCCAGTCGACCACCGCGACATTGTCTTCACCCGTCATGCCGACGAGCAGATACCGATCGCCCGGCGTCATCCAGAGTCCGGCTGGCGTCTTGCCTACATGCAGCTTCCACGACACTGACTGTGTCGGCAGATCGATCGCCGCGACCTCGCCGGTGTCCTGGAGCGTGACGAACACGGTGCGGTTATCGGCTGAAAAGGTCAGGTGGCTCGGTGTCTTCGCGAGCGCAATCCGCTTCGTGAGCGTCACGCTCTCGCCATCGTAGTGATAGATATCGATGCGATCGAGCCGCAGGCCCGCGGTGACGAACCACTTGTGGTCGGGCGAAAAGCCGAGCTGGTACGGATCTTCGATGCCCTCGACACGGCGTTGCACCTGGCCGCTGTGCGGGTCGACGAACATCAGGTCGTTCGAAATCGCATCCGCGACGATCAGCGAACGGCCATCGGGCGTGATCATCAGATGATGCGGTTCCTTACCGGTCGGCTCGGTGCCGATCACTTTGTGGGTGACGGGATCGATCAACGTGAGCTGCGCTTCGCCGGAGTCGAGCACGATCACGTTGTCGGCGGCGTGGGCGAGATGAGGCGTTGTCAGCGAACAGCAAGCCAACGCCGCGAAAGCGCCGGCTTTTGTAATCGAAGCGAATGCGAATGTCACGAACCGGATAGGAGTCTGAAATACGACACGTGGGCATCGGTGCGGCCGATGCGGAAGACGACCTGCCGTATGAAGTCTACGCGCAATCGCGTGGCAAATGTGATGACCGTCGCCGCCGCGCGAGCATCAAATTCGCGCGGCCCAACGAAGACGATTCAGGCTTTCCTCAGCGTTCGCGAGAACGCCGTCGCGCTATCGCTGCACGACGTGCCGAACCTCGGCCAGTTGTTGCCGGCGCTGCTCGCCCTGCCGCTCCAGCATCCAGCCCGGATACTCGGCTGGCAGCGCGCTGACCTCGGCGAGCTTCGCGAGCTCATCGGCGGATAACGCGACGTTGGTCGCCGCGATGTTGTCGTCGAGCTGCTCGATTTTCTTCGCGCCGACGATCACCGTGCTGACGACACGCTGATGCAGCAGCCACGCCAGCGCGATCTGTGCGACCGACACGGTCTTCGCCGCGGCCATCTCGCGCATCACGTCGATGCAGTCGTACGCGCGTTCGCGATTGACCGGCGGAAAATCGAAAGTCGTGCGACGGCTGCCCGCTTCGCCCTGCTGTTCACGTCCGTATTTGCCGCTCAGAAAACCGCCCGCGAGCGGACTCCATACCATCAGGCCGAGGCCTTCGCTTTGCAGCATCGGCACGAGTTCGCGTTCGACATCGCGGCCCGCGAGCGTGTAATACGCCTGCAGCGTTTCGAAGCGCGCGGCGCCGAGCCGCTCGGCGATGCCGAGCGCCTTCGCAATCTGCCATGCGGCCCAATTCGACACGCCGACATAGCGCACGTGGCCGTGCTGCACGAGCGTATCGAGGGCGCGCACGGTTTCTTCGATCGGCGTGGCCGGATCGAAACCGTGGATCTGATACAGGTCGACGTGATCGAGTTGTAGACGCTTCAGGCTCGCCTTGATGCCGTCGAGGATGTGATAGCGCGACGCGCCGCGCGCGTTCGCGAACTCGCCCGTCTGGCCGAACACCTTGGTCGCGATCACGACCTTGTCGCGCGGCACTTTCAGATTCTTCAGCGCGTTGCCCGTGATGAGCTCGGACAGGCCGCCCGAGTAGACGTCGGCCGTGTCGATGAAATTGATGCCCGCGTCGAGCGCCCGGCCGACCAGCCGCTCCGCGTCGCTTTGCTGCAGATCGCCGATCTGCCGCCAGATGCCTTCGCCACCGCCGAAGGTCATCGTGCCCAAACACAACTCCGATACAAACACACCGGTACGGCCCAACTGGTTATATCGCATCGTCGACGCTCCATCGTGGGGACAGGGAGAATTGTGAAGCGTACTGCAAATGCCGGAGGCTGGCAGGACGGGCGCACGCGGCGAGACTACGAATTCCAGCAGTTACGCAACGCCCAACGCGCCGCACACGAGCGCCGAAAACCTGCGAGACTGACCGCTATTGCGTCGTCAGCGTCGAATGGCCCGCAACCGCAAAAACGGGCGACATTAGCGGGTACTGATCCAGCCGCCCCCACTGGATATCCCCCGCGCCGCCCTCATCTACACGAGCATGACTTCGGCAAAAACTTCCGCCGCACTCGACGCGGCGCCCCGCTCCCGCAAGGCCCGCTCCACTGCGAGCGCGGCGCAGCCCGTCGCACCCGCCTTACCGCCAGCCCCGCAGGCGCTCGCCGGCTTTCACCCGGCCGTTGCCAACTGGTTCCAGAAAACCTTCACCGCCCCGACCGACGCACAAGCGGCCGCCTGGCCGCAAATCCGCAGCGGCCGCTCGACGCTGGTCGCCGCGCCGACCGGCTCCGGCAAGACGCTGACAGCGTTCCTGTCCGCGCTGAACGACCTCGTGTCGCAAGGCCTCGCGAACGACGGCGCGCTGCCCGACGAAACGCTGGTCGTCTACGTGTCGCCGCTGAAGGCGCTGTCGAACGATATCCGTCTGAACCTGCAACTGCCGCTGCAAGGCATCGCCGCCGAACTCGACGCGCTCGGCCTGCCGCCGCTCGACATCCGCACCGCCGTGCGCACCGGCGACACCACGCAGCAGGAACGCAACGCGCTGAAAAAACGCGCGCCGCACATTCTCGTGACGACGCCCGAGTCGCTGTACGTGCTGCTCGGCTCCGATTCGGGCCGCCGCATGCTGGCGACGGTGCGCACGGTGATCGTCGATGAGATTCACGCGCTCGCGGGCAGCAAGCGCGGCAGTCATCTCGCGCTGAGCCTCGAGCGGCTCGACGCGCTTTGCGAGCGACGCCTGCCGCGTATCGGGCTGTCGGCGACGCAAAAACCGGTCAGCGCGGTCGCGCGGTTTCTGGTCGGCGGCGCGAGTCTGGATAGCGCCGTGCCGGCCGAATGCGCGGTGATCGACGTCGGCCACGTTCGCGCGCGCGACCTCGCGCTCGAGATCCCGCCGGTGCCGCTCGAAGCGGTGATGGCCAACGAAGTGTGGGAGCGCGTCTACGACCGGCTCGCCGAGCTGGTCGCGCAGCATCGCACGACGCTCGTCTTCGTCAACACGCGCCGCATGGCCGAGCGCGCCGCCCGCCATCTGACCGAGCGGCTCGGCAAGGACGCGGTCGCCGCGCATCACGGCAGCCTCGCGAAAGAACATCGTTTCGACGCCGAACAGCGCCTGAAACGCGGCGAGCTGCGCGTGCTGATCGCGACCGCGTCGCTCGAACTCGGCATCGATATCGGCGACGTCGATCTCGTCTGCCAGATGGGTTCGCCGCGCGCGATCGCGCCGTTCCTGCAACGCGTCGGCCGCTCGGGGCACCACGTCGGCGGCATGCCGAAGGGGCGGCTGTTTCCGGTCTCGCGCGACGATCTGCTCGAATGCGCGGCACTGCTCGATTGCGTGCGGCGTGGCGAGCTCGATGCGTTGCGCATCCCGCGCGCGCCGCTCGACGTGCTCGCGCAACAGATCGTCGCGGAGGTGTCGAGCGCCGAGTGGAGCGAGGATGCGCTGTTCGAGATGCTGCGGCGTGCCGCGCCGTACGCGGATCTGCCGCGCGAGCAATACGACGCGGTGCTGCGCATGCTCGCCGAGGGCTACACGAGCCGCCACGGTCCGCGTGCCGCGTATGTGCATCGCGATGCGGTCAGCGGCACCTTGCGCGGCCGGCGCGGCGGCAAGCTGGTCGCGGTGACCTCCGGCGGCACGATTCCCGAAAACGCCGATTACGCGGTCGTGCTCGAACCGCAGGCGCTCAATATCGGCACCGTCAACGAGGACTTCGCGGTCGAAAGCCTCGCCGGCGATGTATTCCAGCTCGGCAACGCGTCGTACCGGATTCTGCGCATCGAAAGCGGCCGCGTGCGGGTCGAGGATGCGCAAGGCCAGCCGCCGAACATTCCGTTCTGGCTCGGCGAGGCGCCGGGACGCAGCGACGAGCTGTCGTTCGCGGTCGCGAGATTGCGCGAGCAGGTCGAAGCGTTGCTGACGGAGGGCGAGACGCAAGCAACAACGGCAACCGCCGTAGCCGCACGCGAACCCGAGCCCGCCGCGCCGCGTCTCGACCACGCTATCGCCTGGCTCGCCGACAACCTCGCGCTCAGCGAGCCGGCCGCGCGCCAGATCGTCGAATACCTGACGCGCGCCCGCGCCGCGCTCGGCGTGCTGCCGACGCAGAGCACGCTCGTGATGGAGCGCTTCTTCGACGAATCGGGCGGCACCCAGCTCGTGATCCACTCACCGTTCGGCAGCCGCGTGAATCGCGCGTGGGGGCTCGCGCTGCGCAAGCGCTTCTGCCGCAGCTTCAACTTCGAGCTGCAGGCCGCGGCCACCGAAGACGCGATCGTGCTGTCGCTGACCGGCAGCCACTCGTTCGTGCTCGACGATGTGTGGCGCTATCTGCATTCGAACAGCGCCGAGCATCTGCTGATCCAGGCGCTGCTCGATGCGCCGTTGTTCGGCGTGCGCTGGCGCTGGAACGCGACGACCTCGCTCGGCCTGCCGCGCTACACGGGCGGACGCAAGACCGCGCCGCAACTGCAGCGCATGCGCAGCGAGGATCTGCTCGCAAGCGTGTTTCCCGAGCAGGCCGCGTGTCTGGAGAACATCGTCGGCGAACGCGAGGTGCCGCGCCACCCATTAGTCGACCAAACCATCGACGACTGCCTGC
Source organism: Paraburkholderia sp. BR14320 (assembly GCF_040948665.1). Lineage (NCBI taxonomy): Bacteria > Pseudomonadati > Pseudomonadota > Betaproteobacteria > Burkholderiales > Burkholderiaceae > Paraburkholderia > Paraburkholderia sp. BR14320. The sequence goes on along the minus strand of NZ_JBFPKG010000011.1, from coordinate 65,739 downwards.
ACGACGCGATGGACAGCGAACGCTGGCTCGCGCTGCTACGCCAGATCGAGCGCGGCGAGCTGCGGCTCGTCGCGCGTGATCTGCCGGCGCCGTCGCCGCTCGCCGCCGAAATCCTGACCGCGAAGCCCTATGCGTATCTGGACGACGCGCCGATCGAGGAGCGCCGCACCCAGGCAGTGCTGAACCGCCGCTGGACCGACCCGGAAAGCGCCGACGATCTCGGCGCGCTCGACGCCGCCGCGATCGACAGCGTGCGCGACGAGGCCTGGCCACAAGCTCGCAACGCCGACGAAATGCACGAAGCGTTGACGGGCCTCGCGTGCATCACAGAAACCGAGGCGCGCACACAGGAGGATTGGCCCACCCTGCTTGCGGCATTGGCGAAAGCCGGCCGGGCGACGCGCTTGCCGCTGGCCGCGCAAGCAGACGCAAGCACGGGCAACCACAACGTCAGCGAAGGCGCACTGTGGCTGCCCGCCGAACGCGTGACCTGCTTCGAAGCGCTCTACCCCGGCATCGCGCGTAGTCGCTATGAGCCGCCGCTGAGCGCGCCGAAGGGCTACACCGAAAGCTGGAGCGCCGACGACGCGCTCGTGGACGTGCTGCGCGCGCGGCTGACCGGTTTCGGCCCGCAGACGGTCGACGCGATCGCGCGCCCGCTCGGTTTGCCGGCCGACCGGATCGAACCGGCGCTGATCCGTCTCGAAGCCGAAGGTTATCTGTTGCGCGGGCGCTTCACGCCGCACACGAGCCACGAAGAATGGTGCGAGCGACACCTGCTCGCACGCATCCACCGCTACACGGTCAAGCGGCTGCGGCGTGAGATCGAGCCGGTCGAGCGGCACGACTTCATGCGCTTCCTGTTCGAATGGCAGCATCTGACGCCGACCACGCGCGCCGAAGGCCGCGACGCGCTCGCCGCCGCGCTGGACCAGCTCGAAGGCTTCCAGGCCGCGGCCGGCGCATGGGAGGAGGACATCCTGCCCGCGCGGGTGCGCGCCTACACCAGCAGTTCGCTCGATGAGCTATGCCGCGCCGGCAAGATCGTCTGGACCCGCCTGACCGAGCGGGCGCGCGGCGCAGCCGGTCCGGTCCGCGGCACGCCGATCGTGCTGCTGCCGCGCGCGCAGTTGCGCGCGTGGCGCGCGCTGCTCGATCCGGCGCGTCAGGTCGAGTTGTCGGCACTCGCGCAAAGCGTGCACGACACGCTCGCGCAACACGGCGCGATGTTCTTCGACGAACTGCTCGCCGAGGTGCGCGTGCTGCGCATGGAGCTGGAAAACGCGCTCGGCGAGCTGGTCGCGGCCGGCCTCGCGAACTCGGACAGCTTCGCGGGTCTGCGCGCGTTGCTCAAGCCGGTCGCCAAACGCAATGCGTTTTCCAGCAGCCGACGCGCGCGAACGAGTGCGCTGATCGGCGGCATGGACGACGCCGGGCGTTGGGCGCTCGTCAGCCGCCCGTCCGCCGTCGCGCCGGAACATCCGTCCGAGCGACGGAGTCAGTTGCCGCCCGAGGTGCTCGAACACGTCGCGATGACGTTGTTGCGCCGCTACGGCGTGGTGTTCTGGCGCGTGCTCGAACGCGAGGCCGAATGGCTGCCGCCGTGGCGCGATCTGTTGCGCGTGCTGCAGCGGCTCGAGGCGCGCGGCGTGATCCGCGGCGGGCGTTTCGTCAACGGGCTCGCGGGCGAACAGTTCGCGCTGCCCGAGGCGATTCCGCTGCTGCGCGAGGTGCGGCGGCAAGCGAACGACGGTGCGCTGATCTGCGTCGCGGGAACCGATCCGCTGAATCTCGTCGGCACGCTGCTGGTCGGCGACAAGGTGCCGGCCGTGGCGGGCAACCGCGTGCTGTATCGCGACGGCGTGGCGGCGGCCACGCTGGTGGCCGGCAAGTTCTGGTTCGACGCGGCGCTCGACGCCAATCCGATCGAGCGCGAACGCGCCCGCGCGCTGCTCACACATCGCTTCTAACGACGTCACCGTGGCGTCGTTTCGCCACGCCATCATGCCGCCGCGCGCGGCCGCGCCGGCCCGTGCCCAGGGTTAGCAAAACGTTAATGTTTCTTCGCTCGAATTGTCACGCTTAGATACAATGGGGCAGTTTCACTTTAGTATGAGGAAGACCGTCTGCCGCCGCCCGCCTTGATACGGACCGCCGGCACTCTCCGGGGATTTCATGAGCGACGAGCTACACGACCAGGTGCTTCACGCGCGGTTCGGCACGAGCAGCCCTCGCTGGCGCCTTGCGGCGGCGAGCGACACGCTGGAGATCGTGCCGGCCCACGGCCACGCGGCTGTCGGCGTCGCCATTCCCCTCACCTCTTCCCAAGCCTCCCAGGTCCGCGCGCTGAGCGGCGTCACCTCGCACGTAGTCGTCGACGTGCAGCTGGACGCCGCGCCGCTGCGGCTGCATCTGGTCGGCAAGAAACTCGATTGCCATCGCTGGGGCGGCACCGCCTCGACCCATGCCGACACCGAATCCGTCGCGCGCGCACTACTGCACGGTCTGTCGTTCGCCGAACAGGTCGTCTCCGAGGTCAATTCGGTCGTCGTCATCGTCGACCGGCACGGCCGGATACAGCGCTTTAACCGGCTCGCCGAGGAGCTGACCGGGCTCAAGGAAGAGGACATCATCGGCCGCAGCGTCTGGACGCTGTTCATGTCGTCCGACGACGGCGCGGTCTCGAACCAGGTCAGCGCGCACTTCTTCAACCGTGGCCAACCGTACGAGATCGAACGGCGCATCAAAACGGTGCATGGCGAGCGGCTATTCCTGTTTCGCAACAAGTTCGTGCGCAGCGGCAGCGGCATCGAAGACCAGTTCCTGATCTGCTCGGGCACCGACATCACCGAGCAACGGCTCGCACAAGACCGTCTGATCGAGCAGGCCACCACCGACCCGCTCACCGGCCTCGCCAATCGCAATGCGATCCAGGAGCGCATCCAGATCGCGATCGAGCAGGCCGCGCCCGGCGAAACCATCGGCGTGCTGTTTCTCGATCTCGACAACTTCAAGAAGGTCAACGATCACTACGGCCACGTGTTCGGCGACCGGCTGATCTGCGATGTGTCGGACGCGATCCGCAACTGTCTGAATCCGGGCGACTCGCTCGCGCGTCTCGGGGGCGACGAGTTCATCGTGCTCGCCGCGAAGGGCTCCGCGCATGGCCTGGAAAACACCGCGCAGCGCATTCTCGATCGCATGCGCATGCCGTTCGCGGTCGGGCTCGTCGAGGTCTACACCGGCTGCTCGATCGGCATCGCGCGTTGGCCCGAGCACGGCGAAACCCTCGAATCGCTGATCCGTTCGGCCGACACCGCAATGTACGTCGCGAAGGACGAAGGCAAGCGCACGCATCGCGTGTTTTCGCCGGACATGAACCGTCGCGTCGCTGAGTTCATGTGGCTCGACACGAATCTGCGCCGCGGGCTCGAGGAAGGCCAGTTCGCGCTGCACTATCAGCCGAAGCTGAACCTCGCCACGGGCGCCGTGCAAGGCGCGGAAGCGCTGGTACGCTGGAACTCGCCGGAGCGCGGGCAGATCATGCCTGCGGAATTCATCCGTTATGCCGAGGAATCGGGTTTGATCGGCGTGCTCGGCCGCTGGGTGATGGAGACCGCCGCGAAACAGGCGGCCCGCTGGAAGGCGGCCGGCTATGACCTGCGCGTCGCGATTAACGTGTCGGCGCGACAGCTCACGGATACGGCCGTGGTCCGCCATTTCACCGAGGCGTTGCAGCATGCGAGTCTCGATCCATGCCTGATCGATCTCGAGTTGACCGAAAGCTGTCTGATCGAAAACGAAGCGGCCGCGATCGAACTGATCAAGCAGTTCCGCCAGCTCGGCGCGCAGGTGCATCTGGACGACTTCGGCACCGGCTACTCGTCGCTGTCGCAACTCGGCCGTATTCCGCTCGACGTGATCAAGCTCGACCGCAGCTTCACGCGCTCGATCCACGCTGACATGAAGGCACAGGCGCTGGTGCGCTCGATGGTCGCGGTCGCGCAGGAACTCGATTTCCAGGTCGTCGCCGAGGGGATCGAAACCGAAGCGGAAGAAGCCTTCATGAAGGGCCTGGGCGTCGATTACGTGCAGGGCTTCCTGTACGCGCGGCCGATGCCCGCCACCGAGTTCGAGCGCTGGCTGCTCGATCGGCGCAAGCTCAGGCTGATCGCCTGAGCCTTGCCGTCGCGCGCTTCAGCCGAGGCGCGCGGACCAACCTGCCACTTCGTCCGCACTCATCCCGACGGCGCGCGCCGCGGAGTGGATTTGCGCCCACGTAGCGGCGTCGATCGGAATGCCGGCGGCCTCGCGTTGCGCGCGCGTGACGCGCTCGGGCTCGCCGGGTTCGTAGATGCGCTCGGTGCCCGCCGCGAGCGGCGACGCCTTCACCCACGCGAGGAACGCATCGGCTTCGGCTTGCGCATCGGGCGCATCGAATGCGGCTGGATCGATGATCACCGACAGCATGCAGTTGATGATCGCGTGCGTGGTACAGAGCGTGTCGGCGTGCGTCGTGAAGCCGCCCGACAGCGCGCCGCCGAAAATCTCGCACATCGCCGCGAGCCCGAAACCCTTGTGGCCACCGAACGGTGTCAGCGCGCCGAACGGCGCTTCGTGCATGACTTTCGGTTCGAGCGTGGGCATGCCTTCGTGATCGATCAGCGCCCCGGGTGGCGTGTGCTTGCCCTGGTTATACGCGACGCGCGTCTTGCCGAACGCGATCGTGCTGGTCGCGAAGTCGAGCACGAGTGGCGGTTTGCCGGGGCGCGGATAAGCGGCGCAGAAGGGATTCGTGCCGATGCGGCGGTCCGCGCCGCCGAACGGCGCGACGAGCGGATCGCCCGCCACGTTGACGAAGTGAAACGACACCAGACCGGCGCGCGCGCACTGCTCGGCCCAATGCCCGATGCGGCCGATATGATGCGCGCCGCGCAAGCCCACCGCGCAGATGCCGAGCCGCCGCGCGCGCTCGATGCCCCGCTCCATCGCCTCGAACGCGATCACCTGACCAAAGCCCTTGCCGCCTTCGACGGTCAGCACCGCGCCCGCGTCCTTGACGACGTCGGCATGGCCATTGAGTTGCAGTTGCTGGTCGGCGAGCGATTCGACATAGCGCGGGATCATGCCGACGCCATGCGAGTCGTGCCCGGTCAGATTCGCGGCCACCAGATGATCGGCGATCAGCTCCGCTTCGCGCGGCGCACTGCCCGCTCGCTCCCAGATCGCTCTGACGTAGGCATGCAGTTGATCGGCCGGAATCCGGGGCGTGTTGGTTTGGGCAGTCTGGGAGTCGCTCATTCAGCGTGTCGGTGTGGTTCGAACGGAAGGGAGCATCAATAAACAACGGGCCCGGGTCGCACCCGAGCCCCACTCAAACGAGGCGACAACTCACGGCGCCGCGGCGATCACTTCGGCAACCGCGGCCGTCAGCTTCTTGCCGTACGGTACGTGCAGGAATTCGTTCGGTCCATGCGCGTTCGACTTCGGCCCGAGCACGCCGCACACCATGAACTGCGACTTCGGGAAGCCCGCCTTCAGCACGTTCATCAGCGGGATCGTGCCGCCGAGTCCCATGTACGCGGCATCGGCGCCGAAGTGCTGACGCGATGCGTCGCTGAGCGCGCTGGCCAGCCACGGTGCGACCTCCGGTGCGTTCCAGCCGCTCGCCGCGCCCGCATCCGGCTTGAACGTGACCTTTGCGTTGTACGGCGGATCGAATTCGAGCAGCGCCTTCAGTTCGGCGACGGCCTTTTCCGCTTCGATGGTCGGCGGCAGACGCAGCGACAGCTTGAACGCGGTGCGCGGACGCAGCACGTTGCCGGCGTCGGCGAGCGCGGGCAAGCCGGCCGCGCCCGTCACCGACAGCGACGGACGCCACGTCGAATTGAGCAGCGCCTCCTGCGGATCGGTCGTGGTGGGCAGCACTTGACGGCCGTCCTGCCCGCACGCCCACGGCATCTTCTTCCACACGTCATCGCCGAGAATCCTCGCGGCAGCCTCCGCTTCGCGCAGACGATCGGCCGGCACCGGGCAATGAAAACCCTTCGGCAGCAGCGTGCCGTTCGCGGAGTCTTCGAGACGGTCGAACAGTTGCCGCATGATGCGGAAGCTCGATGGCACGATGCCGCCGTAGACCCCCGAGTGAATCCCCTCGTCGAGCACCTGCACTTCGAGATCGCCGGCGACGAGTCCGCGCAGCGACGTGGTCAGCCATAGCTGATCGTAATTGCCCGCGCCCGAATCGAGACACACGACCAGCCCGACGTTACCGAGCCGCTCGCGCAGCGCGTCGACGTAGGGCAGCAGATCGTAGCTGCCCGACTCCTCGCAGGTTTCGATCAGCCCGACACAACGCGGACGCTCGACACCTTGCGCATCGAGCGCGGCGAGCGCCGTCAGGCTCGCATAGATCGCGTAGCCGTCGTCCGCGCCGCCGCGGCCGTACAGCTTGCCGTCCTCGAGCTTCGGCGTCCACGGACCGAGGTCGTTGCGCCAGCCATCGAACTCGGGCTGCTTGTCGAGGTGGCCGTAGAGCACGATGGTTTCGGTGCTGCCCGAGCGCGTCGCGGCGGTCTCGAAGAAGATCACCGGCGTGCGGCCCGGCAGGCGGATCACTTCGAGCTTCAGGCCGCGCACCGGTTGCTGCTCGGCCCATTTCGCGGCGTCGGTGATCACGCGCTCAAGGTAACCATGCTTCGCCCAGTCGGGATCGAACGCCGGGCTCTTCGCCGGCACCGCGATGTAGTCCGTCAGCGCGGGCACGATCTCGTCGTTCCACTTGCGCTCGACGAATTCTCGTAGCGTGTCCGGGTTGAGTTGGGCCTGCTGGGTCGTGTCGTCGTTGATCATAATCGGGTCCGTGAAGTACTGTTCGGTCGAAACGATCATCATAGTCCCGATGCGTGTCGGGCTGAACCCCTTGCGGTAATTGGGTGGCGACTGCAACGCGCAGGGTGCGCGGCGGGCGGCGGCCATTCGCGCGACAATCACTACATGCCTCGCGCATCAGGAGCTTTTATGGGTGGCAACGTGGCCGTTCAGGCCATCGGCGCGGCGTTCGCGCTAGCGCTGTATTTTCTGCCGGCGATCATCGCGGACCGGCGCAAGCGTCGTGACGTGCTGACGCTCGCGCTATTTAACGCCTGCCTCGGCTGGACCGTGCTTGGTTGGGTGCTCGCGCTGTATTGGGCGCTACAGCCGAATCCGGCGCAGACCCTTGCGAGCGACATCGTCGAGACTCGCAAGATATCGACCTTGCGCGCGTTTTCATCGGCACTGACGCTGCGCGTGCGGCGACGCGAGGCCGCGCGCGACCGGCCCGAGCGCTGAAACGATTCGGGCGGCTCCAGCAATACGAGCAATACACGAACAACAGGAAACGGATTGATTGAAGCGCACGTGCGTCATTCAGGCCGCGCGCCCGATGCGACTCCACTGTACCGAGCCCGCCGGAATGGAGCGCGGTTCCGCGCGCACCGCTTGCGCGGCAAAGGTTTCATGACGCAGTTCGCCGTGTTCGTCGAACCACTCGCAGATCAGCCAGTCGCCCGGATTGCGCGCGACCGGACCTGCGTACGTGACGGTCATGCGCGGGCCACCTTCTTTTAACTTGACGACGTCGCCCACATTGAAGGCGGCGGATGTTGTCTGGAATGCGTCAATGGTAGCGGTCAGCATCTTGGGTCCCCCTATCTTGAGCGTTTTTAACTTGAGCCCGGCTTTATCGACTTCGACCTGTTGAATGGGTACTCTAAAGTTTAGACAGATTAACAATCGAATTTAAACGCGGCAAGCGCTTTTTATTGATACCGTTTTCACGGAACCGGGGTTGATGCCCAATGGTTTAAGTTCCCGGCATTCTGAAACATTCTCCGGCGAAAACATTGCGGCTAACCCTATGTGCGCTACCGCACAAATGCAACAGTTACTGCAGGCCGGTTGCAGGCCGGTAGGAAATACGAGAAGGGTTTCGTCTGATTAGAAAACCTGACGCGATAGCGTTGAGCCGTTAATCAGAAAGACCCGTTTGATCTAATCAGAATTACCTGTGAACGAGTAGATCGCCGGTAAATGCCATGTAGTTCGTTATACCGCTTCGTTCAAATTGAACGATTTTCCGGGCGAGCCAGCAAATGAAAACGATTACCAGCGGCTTAATTTCAAACTCCCGGAGCGACTGAGCGCCGTACGCTTTGCTGATGCCGTACCAGCAGCACGCTCAGGCCGATACACACGAACATCAGCGCGGCATTGATGGCGAGGCTCAGCTGAAACGCGTGTGCATAAGACGCGGGGGCCGCGCTGCCACCGAGCGCGCCGAAGAACGCGCCGCTGACCGCCGCGGTGCCGAACGCGGAGCCGATCTGCAGCGTCGACGACACCACACCCGATGCAAGCCCCGCCTTCTCGGGCACCACCTCCTGCAGCACGATGCGCATGATCGACGGCAACAGCAGACCATGTCCGACACCCGCGCACACCAGCCCGCAGTAGAACAGCAGATCGGGCGTCGCGGATCGGGTCGCGGACCAGCCGGTCACGGTGAAGCCGAGCGTCATCATCGAGAAACCGAGCGTCAGCACATGCGCGCCGATGCGCTTGACCACGGCCGGCGAGGTCAGCGGCCCGATCACGAAGCCGAGCGCGAAAGGCATGATCGCGATGCCCGACGCGAGCGGCGTCCAGTGCAGGCCGGTCTGCAGGAAGATGCCGTAGGTCAGGAAGAACGCGCTATTGCAATAGAACAGGAACGCGAGCACCAGACCGAGCGCGAACGCGCGATTGCGGAACAGTTGCAGATCGACGAGCGGATGGCCACCGCCGCGCTCGACGCGCCGCTCGGTCGCGACGAACAGCGCGAACACCGGCACCGCGAGCGCGAACATCGCGAAGGTCCACGCGGGCCAGCCGGCTTCGCGGCCATGCGTCATCGGATAGATCAGCAGCAACAGCACTGCCGACAGCAGCGCTACGCCCTTCAGATCGACGCCTGTATGCGTGGCCGGCTGGTTCTCCGGCACGAACTTCCATGTGCCGATGAACGCCGCGATGCCGATCGGAATGTTGATCAGAAAGATCACGCGCCAGTCGAGCCCGAACGGGTGATACGTAATCAGCGCGCCGCCGCCGAGCTGCCCGACGATCGACGACAAGCCGAACACGAAACCATACAGACTCATCACGCGCGTCTGCTGATGCAGCGGTACGACCGCGCGAATCGTCGCGAGCACTTGCGGCGCCATCACCGCGGCCGCGATGCCTTGCACGATGCGCGCGATCACCAGCATATGGCCGCTCGTCGCGAAGCCGCACAAGGCCGACGCGACGACGAATGCCGCCATGCCCGTCATGAACATGCGACGGCGGCCGAACAGATCGCCGAGGCGGCCGCCCGTGATCAGCAGCACCGCGTAGGCGGACGCATAAGCCGAGACGACGAGTTGCAGTTGCGCGTCGCTCGCGTTGAGGCCCGTGCGAATCGACGGCAGCGCGAGGTTGACGATGAAGTAATCGAGCGGCGCGAGAAAGGCGCCGACAAACAGCGCCGCGAGCGCAAGCGCTTGGCGCGGGAAGCCGGGCGCCGCCGCTTTGACGGCCACAGCCATGCCTGCCATCGCTGGTCCAGGACCGGTCACGGCCCCGGCCGCGCTCGCCGCGCCGCTAGCGGATCCACCGAATGCCGCCGGAGCGGACTTGATCGCTTCGCTTTTCATGACCGAACGTTCAAGAAATAGTTAAAAAAATTTTGCGCCTGCGTTCGCGAACGAACCGCTACACCAGCGCGCGCATCGCCACATCGACGATATCGATCAGCGCGTCTTGCTCATGCGCGACCCGTCCCATGACCCGCAAGCCCTGCATCACGCATAACAGGAAATCGCCGACGGCTTTTTCGTCGAGTGTCGAATCGAACGCGCCGCTCGCCTGCCCGCGAATCACCGCCGCCGCGAGCAAGGTCGCCATGCGGCGCTGAATCGCGGCGACGCGCGCGCGCAGCGCTTCGTCATCGGGCTGCATTTCGAGCGTCGTATTCGTGATGAAACAGCTGCGCCGGCCGCTCAACCCGCACGATACCCGCGCGTAGTGCAGCAGCGCGTCGCGCAACGCCTGCGCCGGATCAGCCGTCGCGCTCAGTCGCTGTGCAAGCCGTGCGACCGCGCCTTCCGAGTAATGCTCGAGCGCGGCGAGCATGATGCCGTGCTTGTCGCCGAACACGCCGTACAGGCTGCCGCGCAGCAGACCGGTGGCCTTGCACAGATCGTCGATCGACGTCGCGTGGTAGCCGTGATCCCAGAACACCTGGCTTGCGTTCGCCAGCACGGTGTCCGTGTCGAACTCACGCGGACGGCCCCGCTGAGATGTTTCGCCGGCTTTTTTGGCGGCTTGCCTGGAATGACTCAATTGCGATGACCTCGTTGCTGCGTTGGCGTCGGTCTGTGGATATTATGACTGAATGTTCAATAAATCAAGGAAGGCCTTCCGTAGGCCTATTCGCGTCGGTATCCCTGCACAATAGAAGGGGAAAAAGCTGCAATAGACTCAAAAACCGTGCGGTCGTGCGGACAAAAGACTCGCGAAATTGAAAGCGGAGTGAAGACATCGACGCGAGGTACTTTTTCCGCATCCCGCTTCACTCCGAACGCGTCCAGGTCTAATCTGGCGTCGGACCCGATCCCTGTTTGGGGGCAGTCAAACTCCGTTTGCGTGGCCCCACTAAAAACGCATACCGCGAAGGCTCGCCGCGGTTCAATCAAATATAGGTCTCAGTGGCCGTTAGTCGGAGGCAATCCTTCAGACTGTCCGTCGCGGCGTGGCAAATGACGCGGAGAATCAGATGGCAGACCCCAGCGGCGATCGCGCAGGGTTCATCATCAAGTCGTCAGTCAAGGCAGGAGTGTGATAACGCCGCTTATCACGGCCCGCCCCCGCCCTCGCCGGCCTGCCCGCATCGCAACCGGGGCTTTCCCCGTCCCCGGTGCGTAGGACCGCCCTGCCCGGTCGTGACACGCGGGCCGGGTCCCGTGCCGCGGTCTTTCACCCAGGGCATGCAGAGGATTGCGTCAGGGTTCAGACCGGATCCGTTTCCTCCATGTCTCCACATGGCTTCGGGGCCCGCCGCGCGCGGGCTTTTTTTGTTGGCCCGGCATCTGCACGCGTGGCCAGCGCGGGAGTTGGCCACACCGTCGGCCCCCTCCGCCGGCAGTCGCCCCCTTGCCCACGATCGGGTCGCCGCGGTTCCAGCGGCAGGTATCAGAGTGCAACGGCCATACCGGGCCTTCGTCAATGGACTCGTCCTCGGCCAAAGATGCTTTGTGGGACTACCGGAGAAAGGTCCGTTTAGCTAAAACGGAATTTCCAACTCTGTGCGAAGGAGACGGAAATGCCCACGAACCAAGCAGTCCCACAAGCCGAGAATACGGCGATCGAGGTCGAACTGTACATAAGCTTCGAGCTCGGCGACAAATCCTGGAAGCTGACCGCCAGCGATGGGCGGCACGGCCCGAGCCGCTATAGTGTGCACGCGGGTGACACCGCTGCCGTACTCGACTGTGCACGTCGAGCCAGGGAGCGTTGCGGCCTCGAGCCGAAGGCCAAGGTTCACTCCTGCTATGAGGCCGGGCGCGACGGGTGGTGGCTGCACCGCTGGTTGAGCGGGCAAGGCATCAACAACGTCGTGGTTGATGCTGCCAGATTCGAAGTGAACCGACGCGCAAGGCGGCCCAAGAACGACCGCCTCGATGGTGACAAGCTGCTTGCCATGCTCAGGCGCCATCACGCCGGCGAGCGCGTGTGGGCGGTGCTGCGCGAGTCCACGCCCGAGCAGGAAGACGCTCGCCGCACGCACCGCGAACTCGCCCGGCTGACCCAGGAGCGCATCGCCCACATGAATCGCATCCGCTCACTGCTCGTGCTGCACAACGTGCGTCCGCAGGTCATCATTGGCGGGCGCGACTGGGCACGCTGGTGGGCCAACCACCGGAGCAGGTGCCGCCCATCCTATGCGGCGAGATCGAGCGTGAGAGCGCGCGACTGGCGCTGGTCAGGCAACAGATCAGGATGCTTGAATCCGCGCGGCGCGACGAGCTGACCGAAGGCAAGCACCCGCTGGTGGCACAACTGGCGCGGCTGCGTGCGATCGGCTCCAAAAGCGCCTGGGTGCTGGTCAAGGAAGTGTTCGGCTGGCGACGATTCGCCAACCGGCGCGAGGTCGCCGGGTGTCTCGGGCTGACACCTACTCCCTACGACAGCGGAGATAGTCAGGTCGAACAGGGCATCAGCAAGGCAGGCAATCACCGGGCGCGCACGATGCTCGTCGAACTGGCGTGGCGCTGGCTGCGCCTGCAGCCCGGCAGCCCGGCAGCCCCCTGACTGAGTGGTTCAACCGGTGCTTTGCGGGCAACGGCAAGCGCATGCGATGGGTGGGCATCGTCGCGCTGGCACGGCGTCTTGCCATTGCGCTATGGCGCTACCTGGAACACGGCGAGATCCCGGCCGGGGCCTCGCTCAAACCTGTTGTCCCCTGACGTGCCAGGTCAACATCGTTCGCGTGGTCTCGCAAAGAACACATCATGATCAGAGGTCGACACGCCCGTACCATCGGCGGGTCACCGCACGGTGACCGAAGCCAAAGATGGGGCGCGCCGATAACTGGGGTTTGCCAGTGCGCCTTGCGCGCATGCTGCATGAGGTGCAGGCTGTCTATGCACTGCACGGATAGAAGTTCGTTCCGGCACTGGCTGGAACGCTCGCCACACCCCGACCTTGGATCAGGATCGAACCACCGTGCGACACGACCGCTTCACATCACCAGCGATCCAAAGGTCCCAGGATGAAATCTGGTCCGTTTACCTGACGAGCGAACACGGCTTGACAAACAGGTCCGCATAGAAGCTGACGGTCGTGTGTCGGCGCTGACATGCCTGCTTGCGGTCGCTCACCGGTCGTTCGCGGAGACGGGGCGACGAACGGCCGCAACCGAGTTCAGCGAATGCGTACTCTCGACCCTCAAGAGACGGTCAGGCGTACCGAAAGCGGTCTTCCAGCCAACGATGCTCAGCTTCACGGCGAGGTATCAGTGGAGGAGTTTGAGCAGAGCGCCAAGAATTATGATCGTCAAAGAGACCGCCGGTATGCTCGAACGCAGGTGAACACGCGTCGGTCACGTGCGCTTCAAGTACGCGGCTTGACGCTCATACCAGGCTTGCGGATAGCGGAGCAGATCGTCGTCGTATTGGGGAGTGTATTTTCCATAGCCGATGAAGTCGTAGTAAATGCTCATCGCCTCTGCTTGTGACGACGCCCAAAACGTCCAGACCCATTCACTACCCGGCTCATTGAGAGCCCGAGCGCCATCTCCGTCCGGCCCATACGCGATGCACGCGGGAAGAGCGTTACCGTGCCCGTCCGGGCAAAGCCAAACTTCGTGAAGGTAACCCAGTGTCTTCCTCATCCCATACCGTCTGCTAGTGTTTTCCTGTGTGAAGTGTCGACGATCTACCGGGTGATGTCGAGCGATCGAAACTGGCCGAGCTCGGTCCGACATGGCCATTCGCGCGGTCTCCCCGCTGGCCAGCGGTACAACTCCATACACATCCGGATCCCTAAGTGTCGCTACCATGTTGTTCAATTTAGGTAACGACCCGCCCGTGCATCGCCTTGCAATGCCGCACGAGGGTCGGCCGCGACAGCACGTAGCGCTTCAACGGCGTATCGATGTCGTAGTTGTAGATGTTCGCGACGCAGCCGTAGATCGCGGCATCGACCGTGGCCGGCTCGGGCCCGAAGATAAAGCCGCTGTCGCCGAGCAGATCGGCCACGACGCGCAAATCGCCGATGCCGCGCTCATACACCTGATCCGGCTCGTAGCGGCCGATGCCCTGATAGTGATACCGAAGCCGGTTGTACTCGCTCGCGGCTTCGAGCGCACTAGCGGTGACTTCGGGGTGCGCCGCCATGAAGGCGTTGCAAAACGCCGGGCGAAAGCGCTCGTCGCGCCAGCGCGAAAAGCTCATCGGCCAGTACAGGTCGTCGAGCGTGCGCCGGACCAGGAAGTCGAGATTCGCTTGCCCCGTGGAAAGCGCGCTGTCGATGCGTAGGTCGTACTTGCGCTTCAGGTACCTGATGATCGCATCGCTATCACCGATTGATTCCTCGCCGTCGACCAGATAGGGCAACTGTCCTCGCGGCGCCTCTTTCGTATCGAGAATGTGCTTGTGCTCGAAGTCGAGACCGCACAAGCGCATGAATGCATAGACCTTCAGGCCAAACGGATTGTTGTCGGCGACGCCGAACAGGTCCGGGTAGGAATAGAGCGTCAGCATGGGCCCTCGCGTGTTGGAGGCATGATGCGGCCGGCGTCGAGGGTGTCCGGGGCCGGGCGCAATGCGTGATGGTGACACATGGTTGGCCGATTCGACTGTGACCCAGCGAACGCAGCCAATCTGAATGAATGCGATGAGCGCCGACAGCGGCCGACCTCTTCGCGATGCGATCGACTCAGAACGACGCGTAAGTACGCGTTCGCGGATGTGAGAGTCGACGCTCCGGCTCCGGCTGGGGCGAACGGGCGGTTAGCACCGTGTAGCCGTCCGATGAGTGTCGGTATCTGAGCGTCTGCAATGGCCGAATTCTGTGCGTGGCTCCTCCGTCAGGTCTCTGAGTACAGCAGCCATATGCCGAGCAAGCTGACCGGCAAGTGCTCGACCATACCTGACCTTCAGGTATCGCATCCGTCAGGCGGCAACGAGTCGGCGAAACCCTGTCATCGTTCGACAACGCACACTACCCTCGCACAGACATTCCGCCGGACTTATACGCTTGGTCTGTCGAACGCGTATTACCGGCTGCTCGATAAACTCGGCGCCGTCAGGGGTGTGCCCACGCCGGCGTCTGTCTGGATTGTCTTGAATGGGCCAGCCCTGATTGAACCCAAACTGCAGGGTTGCGCGGCGAAACAAGTGGCCATCCGAGATTAAGCTTCAGGGCCGTTTAAAAACCAGAAGGCGCATTTCCACTCGCTGACAAAGCTCACCTTGCTGGTTCATCGTGTCGCTGCGGACTGTCGCGATGCCGCGGTCGGGTTTGGAACGCGACGGCGCGATCTCCAGGACGGTGCTGACGACGTGCAGGACATCGTTCGGGCGAGTGGGTCTTGGCCACGCGATTTCGCCGCTCGCACCAATAATGCCACCCGCAATCGGCAGGCTCTGAACGAGAAGTTTCATGGTGATCGCTGCCGTGTGCCAGCCGCTCGCTGCAAGCCCCGCAAAGAAGGAGCGTTGAGCCGCTTCCTCGTCCAGATGGAAAGGTTGAGGATCGAACTGTCGCGCGAAGGCGTGTATCTGGTCGACATCGAGTTTATGCTCCGCGCTTTTGTACACCGCACCCACGGCGAGATCTTCCAGATACAGAGTCTCTGATTTCATGCCTTACTCCTGAAACGTTTTATTCGCTGATATTGGCTCTTCGAACGCCCCTTCTGTGGTGACGTTCGACCTTGATGGTGTTGTCCCTATCCGAAGGATAGTCTTGCGCGGAGAATCCGAGAGTGGCCCGGGGGCCTCGCCGCTAGCGACTTCGAAGCCGGTCGCACTGCCTGCCCATTAGCTGCGCAGCGGCCGCAGACCCGCCCGAACTTCCTGCGCGAGTAGCAGGGGCTCCTCCCAGGCGGCGAAATGGCCGCCCCGTTCAGGCCGGTTGTAATAGATGAGGTCGTGGTAAGCCTGTTCTGTCCAACTGAGCGGCGCCTGATAGTTCTCCCCGGGAAACGCGCTGACGGCAGCCGGCACGGAAACATTCGCTGCAACGAGGTAGTTGAAGTGGGCCGTTTCCCAATAGAATCGGGCCGCCGACACGCCCGTGTTGGTCAGCCAGTAAAGCGTGATGTGTCGAGGACGTCGTCGCGTGTGATGGCACCGGCTGAATGCCCGTTGACCGTGCGGCCTAGCACGGCCGAGGTGATCGGTGCCGCCGGCTGGCGATATGCATCGCCGTGATCGAGCAGCCAGCCTGCCAGCGCAATCGGAGAATCGGCCAGTCCATAGAGGCTTTGCGGACGAGTCGCCATCTCGAACGCGTAGGCGCGGCGCTTCTTGAAATTGACGCTCAATTGCTCATACGCGAGCCTTTCGTCGGACGATCGCCCTGCCGGTGACGGGTTCCCGCCCTGGATCGCCGTGAGGATATCCGGCGGAACTGCCGCCGGAAAATTGACATGGATGCCCAGCAATCCAGGCGGCGCCTGTTTGGCCATCACATTCGACACGCTCCGGACCCCAGCCGGTCGTCGTAGGCTTGCCTGAGAAGCCATAGCCCGGCAACGACGGAACGACCAGATGGAAGGCGTCGGATGCGCTCGCGCCATAGGCGGTGGGATTGACGAGCGGATCGATGATCTTGATCTGCTCGATGATCGAACCGGGCCACCCGTGCGATACGATCAGCGGCAATGCATTCTCATGCTTCGAGCGCACGTGCATGAAATGAATGTCGAGCCCGTCGATCTCAGTGACGAACTGCGGCAGAGCGTTCAGGGTCGCTTCGCACTTGCGCCAGTCGTAGTCGGTCGCCCAATGGTGCGCGAGGCCCTGAAGCGTCGCGAGTTGCACGCCTTGCGAGTCGTCATCGACGGTTTCGCGCTCCGGCCATCGGGTGGCCCTGATGCGTCTTCTCAGATCTACGAGCAGCGACACGGGAACCTGCACGCGAAGGCGGCGAATTGCGTCCGTGCCGCTGCCCGTCTGCGGTTGGACATCGGTAATACCGCGGTCCGTGTGCGCAGATACAAGTGGGCTCAGAGATTGCGCGGCTACGGCTGCCGCGGCGAGGCTCACGAATTGCCGGCGGGATGTCGATTGAGGGATAAGCTTGTCTGTCATGCGAACTCCAGTTGACGATGAGCCTGGCGGCTGGCGCGAAAGGCACAAAAGGGAGAACCGGCGTTGACCCCTGTGGGAGTTTCGACACGCCTGGTCCATCCGGCGCATCTCCAAGGCGCGACGAACAGCCAGCCTCACGTGCCGAACCGCGCAGCCACACGTAACAGCATGGCCGCAACCATGGCCATGCCCGGGGCGAGATAGCTGGCATGGAGATGGACACGGGTAAAGAAAGAGCCCGCAAAAATGATGGCGAGTATCCACACGCCCAGCAGATGCAGCTTTTTCCAGTTTTCCGGGCCGATAAGGCGCGCCGGCGTCGCGAACGACGTAGCCGTGAGCAGCAGAATCATCAGATAGCCGATGAAGCCCGGTATGTTGGTCACTGTCGTACGGCCTGCCCAGAATGCTTCGGGTGCCGTACCGACGTAGGCGACGAGTGCTAACGCATGCAGAAACTGCGACACAGCAAACGACAACCCGATGTAGCGACGCTCTCTTGCCAGCGCTCTGGTTGGCACCGACGGCGCCAGTTTTACAAGCGGCGCGGCCATGAAAACGGCGAGAAACAGAACAAAGGACGTGCGAGCCGTCGCACGCACAACATACTGCAACGATCTCACCCAGTCCGGCGCCAGTGCGAAGGCCGCCACTGCCAAGCAAGAAAGACATATGGTAAGTACACAAAAAAGCTTCCAGCGGGTCATATGGATAATCCGATCGATATTTGTGGATTGCTGGGCAACGAGCCGGCGATTGCGAGAGACGCCGGCTTTCGGGCCTGTATCGGTACGGTGGCGCGGCCGGCCAGACGCGCGCGCAGCGTCTGGTTCAGTGACTACGCGGCCCAAATCCTGAGTAGGAGCGCAACTGGCTGATCTGAGGCCGTGCGAGAAAACCGGATTTGACCAATGGAAGCTCTGACAGGAGTTCCGCGAGGCGGATTTCGTCATCGGCCTCCGAAATCATGCAGGCGCCACCTTCTGCTCTCAGCCATATCTGGCGCACGACTCCCGAGGCGTAGAGCCGGCGAACATACTCGGCCTCCGCCTCGACGTCCTCCTTGGTAGGGGACATCGAGGACGCGTTTTCCGAACGGGAAATGATCACGAGGTATTGCATTTTGCTCTCCTGGGAAGGCGTTGCGCTCCGGCTATGAATTCCGTGTGAACAAATCCGGAACTCAGTGCTGGGAGGAATGGGTCATCTCAGCCTGAAGAACGGCACACCCGCTCCTCTTGCATCCTCCGAGGCATCGGTGGATGTGGTCACTGGGCAGCTAATCCGGCGTCTGACCGAACCATACATCACCTATGTTTTTCATAGCAACAGATTTCTTCTATCGTGCAAACCTCACCTGAAGCGCGGCTAGTTTCTGGAGACTATGCACGTAGCATTCAGGAATTCAAGCTTCAGCTTGACACTATGATTTTCATATATACAATGCAGTCACAGGCAAACTTCATCGCCAGCTGAACCGGATTCGCGATCGGCACAGCTATCCGTGTAAAACGCAGGCCGTGTCGGGACGCAGGTTCGATGCCCCCCCTTCCAAAGGAACGCAAATGACGCCCGTCGCCTACGACACCAATTCGACTGCACTGCTGTTTGTCGATCCCTATAACGACTTCCTCTCGGAGGGCGGCAAAGTCTGGCCCTTCGTCAAGGACGTCGCGGCACAAGTCGGACTGCTCGACAATGTTCGGGCCATCAACAGCGCCGTCCGCCGTGCCGGGATACAGGTCGTGTATGTCCCGCACCGCCGGTGGCAGCCGGGGGATTACCAGTGCTGGTGTCACCCGAGCCCCAGCCAGCGCAAGATCATGGACGGTCATCATTTCGCCAGGGGCGACTGGGGCGGCGAATGGCATCCCGACTTCGCGCCGCAACCGGGCGACGTCGTGGCGCTCGAACATTGGGGCGCGAGTGGCTTCGCCAATACGGACCTGGATTTCCAGCTCAAGCAGCATCGCATTACGCACGTGGTTCTCGTCGGCCTGCTGGCCAACACCTGCATCGAGGCGACTGGCCGTTACGCAACGGAACTCGGTTACCACGTGACCCTCGTGAAGGATGCAACGGCCGCGTTCCATCAGGAAATGATGCACGCGGCGCACGATCTGAACGGGCCGACCTTTGCGCACAGTATCGTCAACACGCGCGAGCTCATCGATGCGTTGCCAACGGCCTGAGCTGGCTCCATGACGCATTCGTCCGGATGGCGTGTTGCCGCCTGACTTGCTGGACGAGGCCATCAGGCTTGCGACGATTTGGTCACCGCCGCGCGATGCCGGATCCCCCTTACCCTCTGGACGACACCCATGGTCTCCCCGCGCCAGGTCTTTCTGATGGCTTTGTGCTGCGCGCTCGCCGTCTCACCCATCTACTACCACCAGCCGCTCCTGCCACAGATCGCGTCGACGTTCGGCGTGCCGTCCGCTCGCGGGAGCCTGATCGCCACGCTGACCCAGCTTGGCTACGCAATGGGAC
The DNA here is from genome assembly GCF_040948665.1 of Paraburkholderia sp. BR14320. Classification (NCBI taxonomy): domain Bacteria; kingdom Pseudomonadati; phylum Pseudomonadota; class Betaproteobacteria; order Burkholderiales; family Burkholderiaceae; genus Paraburkholderia; species Paraburkholderia sp. BR14320. Next base: position 46,369 of record NZ_JBFPKG010000011.1, on the reverse strand, counting down.
TGCTGCTCTTCGTGCCGCTCGCAGACGGCGTCCAGCCGCGCACGCTGGCGCCGCGGGCCATCGTGGCGAATGCGATGGCGCTGATCGCCTGTGCAGCCGCACCGTCCTTCGCCACCTTGAGCGTTTGCAGCTTCCTCGTCGGAATGACTTCAATCTCGGCGCAAATCATCATTCCGGCGGTCTCCGGTAAGGCCACGCTTGCCGCACGCGGGCGAGTGGTCGGTTCGCTGCTGGGCGGGCTATCTTCGGGCGTCCTGCTGGCACGCACGCTAAGCGGCATCGTTGGCGCACTGTGGGGCTGGCGCTCGATATTCGTGATCGCCGCTGTCATCGATATAGCACTCCTGTTCGTCATCAGGAAGTTGCCCATGTCGAACACACTCGTGGCTATCCGGTACCGCGAGTTGATGCAGTCGCTCGCTGGTCTCGTGCGAGAGGAGCGGCTGCTACGCGTCTCGGCGGCGATGGGCTTTCTCGTGTTCGCCGCCTTCAGCGCGCTGTGGGCAACACTCGCGGTGCTGCTCGCCCGACCGCCCTATCACTACGGTCCTGCCACCATCGGCGCATTCGGACTGATCGGGCTGGTCGGCCTTTCGGTATCACCACAACTCGGTGCCGTCGTCGACCGGATGGGCTCCCGCCACATCGCGACCGCCGGCGCACTAACGGTTCTGATTGCATTCGCGTTTGTCGCAGCGGGCGGCCGCAGCCTCGTATGGCTGATCGTCGGCATGGTGTTGCTGGATCTGGGCAACCGCACGAGCTTTATCGCCAACCAGGCCCGCATCTATGCGCTGCGTCCCGAGGCCCGCAGCCGCCTTAATACGGTTTTCATGGTTTCGTACTTTCTGGGTGGCGCGGTCGGTGCGGCGCTTGGCGGGGCCGGCGCCTTGCGCGCCGCCTGGGTTGGCCTCGCCGCGGTCGGCGTGTTGCTCTCGCTCGCGGCCGTTGCCGTCAATTCGCTCGCGTTCGGGCGGCCCAGTTCGGCCATTGTCGACGGGCAGGTTTGACCCGAACAACCGGACGATTCGCACGCAGGTTTGGTGGCTTCGACGTAGCACAAGCCGCCGAAAGACAATTTACTCAGGAGAGTCTGATGTCATTCAAGGCACTGCTCGCGACAAAGCCGCGCGATGCGGTTTCGACGCGCATCGTCAATTTCCACGACCGGGATCTCATGCCCGGTGACGTCACGATCGCCGTGGAGTATTCAACGGTGCTGGCGCGAACGGCGGCGTCGGATCGATCGCGATTGCGCTCCTGTCTGGCCTCGGCTATCGGGTCGTCGCATCAACCGGACGCCGCGAAGAGGCCGAATATCTGCGCAACCTTGGCGCGGCGGAGATCATCGACCGGCGCACGCTCTCTGAACCGGGTGCACCGATCGCCCAGCAACGTTGGGCCGGTGCCGTGGACTCCGTCGGCCATCACACGCTCGCCAACGTGCTAGCCCAGACGCAGTACCGCGGCGTGGTTGCCGCCTGCGGCCTCGCGCAAGGCGCGGGCCTCCCCGGTTCGGTCCTGCCCTTCATCCGACGTAACGTGACCCTCGCGGGCATCGATTCCGTCAACGCCCCGCAGGCAGTGCGCGTCAAGGCCTGGTCGCGGCTCGCGCATGACCTCGACCTGGACAAGCTCGGCCGCGCGACGACGTTAGTGGGACTCGCCAAGGTTCCTGCGATTGCGCACCAGATCCTGGAAGGCAAGGTTCGGGGACGTACCATCGTCGACGTCAATGCATAAATGCCCTGTCGTCATTCGTCTCCAGAGACTGTGCGCACAGCAGCAATCTTGATTCAGGAGTTCAGCGTGTCCGCCGTTCCTTCTTCATGCCACCGGTGCGAAGCTTCGCCGCTCGATGCCCGTGCCCTGTTCGCCACGTTTGCCGGGCTCTGTGGAAGTCTGGTCGCCATTGGTCTGGCGCGCTTCGCCTACACACCGCTCATCCCCTCGCTGATCGAGGCGCACTGGTTCACATCCCCACAGACCGTCACGCTCGGAGCGGCGAACTTCGCCGGCCACCTGATCGGCGCAATGGTGGGACGCCCGTTCGCTGCGTGGCTGTCCAACCGGTCCGCAGTGCGGCTCCTGATGGCGGTCGTCACGATCGCATTCTTCACGTGCGCGTGGCCGGTGTCGGTGTCGTGGTTCTTCTTCTGGCGTCTGCTGTCGGGTATCTCGGGCGGCGCGATCATGGTGCTCGTCGCGACGTCGATCCTGCCGCACATTCCTGCGCCGCGCCGTGGCTTCGCGAGCGGAATGATCTGCCTTGGTCTGGGTCTCGGGGTTGCGGCATCAGGCACGCTGATTCCGCAACTTCTGCACATGGGGTTGCGCGACACGTGGCTTGGCCTCGGCGCGCTCTCACTCTCCCTCACGGCCTTGAGCTGGTTCGGCTGGCCGGCGACGAACCCTCTCGCGCCACAGGTCGCCCCGTTGCACGGAGCAGATCGCAGCAGGCTCGCGCTGCGCGTCCTCTACGCACAATACGCTGCTAACGCGCTCGGTCTCGTGCCCGTGATCGTGCTGCTCGTCGACTATGTGGCCTGGGGCCTCGGCCGGGGCGCCGCCGTTGGTGCGAACTACTGGGTGTTATACGGTCTCGCCGCCATCGCCGGCCCGATGATCTGCGGAAACCTTGGCGATCGCATCGGTTTCGGTCCAGCCTGGCGCGCCGCCCTCGCATTGCAGGCCATCGCGGTCGTGGTGCTCGCGAAGACGGGCAATCCTTTCGTGTTCGGGGTCGCCACGGTGGTCATTGGCGTATTCACGCCCGGAATCGTGCCACTCGTGCTCGGGCGCATTCATGAGCTGGTGCGCGACAATCACCTCGAAGAGCGCGCAGCCTGGAGCCGAGCAACTACGGCGTTCGCACTCTTTCAGGCGCTTGGCGGCTATGGCTACTCGTATCTGTTTTCCCGCTTTCACGATGACTACGCGCTCGTCTTCCTGTGCGGTGCGGCCGCGCTCACCCTAGCCTTCCTCGCCGACGTCATCGTGCAGGCTCGGCGCACAGAGCGGCATGAGCGCTAGCGCGGGGGAAATCACTCAGACCTGGCCTTCGCGGCCCGATACGCCTCGCGTCTTTTCTCGCGCTCCTTTGCAAACGTCGGGCTCAAGGCCGCGTCGAGATCGCTCCGCTCTACGTATTCGCCGCAAGACGGGCAGATATAGTCAAGCCCGACCTCGTGCCCGCACACCCGATGCATAAACCGTACGGCGACTTCCTCGCCTTTGCTCTTGCACCAGGTTTCACCCCATGTACGCAGCGCCTGGATCACTGGATAGAACGCCCGCCCTTTCTGTGTGAGATGGTATTCGTACCGTACCGGCCTCTTCTGATACGGTTGGCGCTCGATCATTCCGTCTGCTTCCAGCGACTTCAGGCGCGTGGCCAGCATCTGTGGCGTCGCCTCCGTCTGAATCTGGATTTCCTCGAACCGGGTCGCCCCCATGTACATCTCGCGCAGGACAAGCGTTGTCCACTTGTCACCGACAACTTCCGTCGATCGCGCAACCGGGCATACCGTGGCCACTACCTTCTCTCTACGCTTCATTCCGCCTCCGCAAAACTCTTTTTTTCATAGTAACACGGATTCGCATCCCTCGCATACACGGCTGACCGAGTCACCCCTGATCCGTCAAAACCTGACACTGGTTATGGATATGACGCTTAGACTTGTTTCTATGATTTTCATATGTAAAATCGATTCGTGTGACGTCCGCGCGCGCAAGTCCGCGCAGACGAATTGCGCAGCCGGGCTCCGGTTGCGACACGCCCCGGCCGAACCCCCTTTCCGGAGAACACGATGTCTGCCCCTGTCTATCGCGCCGAACACACTGGTCTTTTGCTGGTCGACCCTTACAACGATTTCCTGTCGCATGGCGGCAAGATCTTTCCGATGATCGAGGCAGTCGCCAACGACGTTCGGCTTCTCGACAATTTGCGCGCAGCGGTGAGCGCCGCACGCAAAGCTGGCATCCAGGTGTTCTACGTCCCGCATCGCCGCTGGCAACCTGGCGATTACGAAGACTGGGACCATCCGAATCCGACGCAACTGATCGTGCAGAAGCGCCAGTCCTTCGCAAAAGGGACGTGGGGCGGCGAATGGCACCCCGATTTTGTTCCCCTGGAAAACGACATCATCATCCACGAGCATTGGGCGCAAAGCGGCTTCGCCAACACGGACCTCGATTTCCAGCTCAAGCAGCACAAAATTTCGCACGTCATCGCCGTCGGCCTGCTCGCGAACACCTGCATCGAATCCACCGCGCGATTCGCAATGGAACTCGGCTATCACGTGACGCTCGTGCGCGACGCGACCGCCGCCTTCTCGCCGGAAATGATGCGAGCCGCCCACGAACTGAACGGGCCCACGTTTGCCCATTCGATCGTCACGACGGCCGAATTGCTGACAGCACTGCCGGCATAGGTGTTATGCCGACGATGAGTCAAGCGATCAATCCACTAACAACAACCCCTGAAGGACTCACCCATGATTACCATCAGGGAATGGTGATTGACTATCTATGGATCGTCACTGACAGACCTGCGAGTTCAACTCAAGCTGGGTCTGATGGGGCGCGGCCGGAGAACAGCGCGAAGGATTCCTTCACGAATGCGCGAACGGCGGGAGAAAGCTCCCGTCGCCTGCTGGCCATTGCAAGATGACACGGATACTCGAAATCCGCGATGGCCCGATAGCAAATTCCCGGCTGTGTGAAGTTGCGCATCGATTCCGGGACGACGACCACACCATAACCGGCCGATGCAAGACTGATCGCGGCGATGAAGTCATGCACGCGATGTTCGAGAAATGGAACAAAGCCTCCCGCTACGCCCAGCGCAGTAAGCACCTCGCTGAATCCCGTGTCGTCGTCGAAGTGGGGGGCGATAAAACGCTGATCTTTCAGGTCTCTGACCGAAACGTGCCCGCTTGCTGCCAATGCATGGTCCTCGGCCATCGCGACCAACAGGCATTCAGTCTGCACGATCGTGGCCACGATACCCGCCGGATGCTGGCGCCACGGTCTGACGATACCCACGTCGATCTCGCCGCTGACGAGCGCCTCGAACTGACGCGGGGTCTCCATGGCCACGACCTCGATTCGCACGTCGCCATGCGAGATCCGAAACTGATGCAGCATCCTCGAGAGCACGCCGCTGCTCACGCCGGATGCCACCGATCCGATCCGCACCACACCGGCGAGGCCTCTGGCCGCCAGCCGGCCAACCTGATCCGCACGCTCGATATGGCGTAGCGCTGCAACCGCTTCGGCATGAAACAAACGCCCCGCATCGGTCAGCGTAACGGGCTGTCGCTTGTTGCGGTTCAGGAGACGAACGCCGATCTCCTGCTCGAGGCGTTGAATCTGGGCGCTGAGCGCCGATTGCGCAACATCCAGTCGATCCGCTGCCTTGGCAAAGTGCAGATCCTCCACCACCGCAACGAAGTATCGCAGTTGACGGGCGTCGATCATTTAATCTCCGGAAGCGAATAAACATTCGCGTATTGCTTCTGGATGATATCAAAGAAAGGGCATCAAATAGAGCCCTGAAACAACTGGAGGACAACATGGACGCACTGATCACCCACCCTGGTTCCATCACGCACCGGCAACCGCTTTTCCGCTTGTCGGCGCATCCCACCCATCACCGCATCATGAACGTGACGGTCGACTCGAACGCACTGACCGGATTCCTGGCGAACGTGCGCGATATCGACGTCCAGAATCTCGAGTATGTCCCGTTCATGCGCCATCACCTTGCCGATCTGCTGGTCGAGCGTCTCGGTGACGACTTTGCCGACATGCTCGTCGAGCTGGTCAAGGACCGTCGGCACGGCGGTTTCACCATCGGCCTCCAGGACCTTTCGCAAGACCCCTCTGACTTCGTGAAGTTCGGTACGGCCATCGGTCATATCCTCGGCCCGAGCAATCACGATGCGATGTCGGGAACGTACTACGCCCGCTTCGTGGTGAAGCACACCGATAACAGCGACTCATATCTTCGTCAGGCATACCGGCTGTTCACGATGCACACCGACGGCACGTACGTGAGCGACGCAACGGACTGGCTGCTGATGATGAAATTCGCGGAGCGAAGCGCGGTCGGCGGCGAATCGCGGTTTATGCACCTGGACGACTGGGAAGAGCGCGATCGCTTCGTCAATCACAAGCTCGGAACCAAGCCGTTCTTCTACAAGGGATCCGATTCCAAGAACGTCAGCGAGCAGATCGAGCGGCCGCTGTTCTTTCAAAGCGAATTTGGTCTGTCGATCTCGTTCATCGACCAGTTTGTTCAGCCGTCCAACCGTGAAGAAGCGGCATTTCTCCGCTCACTGTCCCAGTCGATGGAAACGTCGGCAGGCACGAAGGAAGTGTCTTTGCCGGTCGGCGGTCTGGTGGTGCTGAACAACTATTTTTACCTTCACGGCCGCGCGCCATTCCAACCGAACGAATCGCTGTTCCGCGAGCTGATGCGCCAGCGCGGCTCGTTTGCGTATTGATGTCATCCGCTCTCTGGCATGATCGGGCACACCGACCGCCGAGGGCCAACGCAGCGATTTCGATGTAACACAGTGAGACGGTGAAATGAACGACTACGCAGAGCACGCGAGCGTGCACGAAACGACGTCCGTCGGGCGAGTTGAACAAGCGGCTTACGGGGTCAAGCAACATCTCCCCCGGCGGCTGCGCCAGATCCTCTCGCTCGCGGACTTCGAGCGGGCGGCACGGCGCGTTCTGCCGCGTCCGCTCTACGGCTATATCTCCGGCGCAGCGGAGGACGGCATGTCGATCGCGGCGAATCGGGCTGCGTTCGAACGCTTGAAGTTCCGCACAAGAGTGCTTGTCGACGTGTCTCGTCGATCGCAGGAGACAACGATCTTCAACCACACCTACTCGTCTCCGTTCGGAATCGCTCCGGTCGGAATCAGTGCCATCTCGGCATATCGAGGCGACATTGCGTTGGCCACGGCCGCGATGGATGAAAATATCCCTGCGATCATGAGCGGCTCCTCGCTCATTCCCATGGAGGTGGTGCAGGGGGCAGCGCCTGGCACCTGGTTCCAGGCTTATCTCCCCGGCGACGCTGCGCGCCGCGACGCCTTGATCGAGCGTGTCAAGGCCGCTGGCTTCGCGACGCTCGTCCTCACAGTCGACATTCCCGTTTGGGCGAATCGCGAAAACAACGTGCGTACGGGTTTCTCGCTGCCGTTGCGCCCATCGCTGCGTCTCGCGATGGACGGCATTTCCCACCCACGCTGGCTGCTTGGCACTTTCGCCCGGACGTTGATCAATCACGGCATGCCCCACTTCGAGAACTCGTTCGCGACACGAGGGGCACCGATGCTGTCCGCTTCGGCGGTACGCGACACCACCGGACGCGACCATCTGTCATGGTCGGACATCGCAAGCATTCGTCAACGTTGGAGCGGCAATCTGGTCATCAAAGGCATCCTTCAGGCGGACGACGCGCGGCGCGCACTCGCGATTGGCGCGGACGGGATCATCGTGTCGAACCACGGTGGGCGCCAACTGGACGGGGCGGTCGAGCCGCTGTCCGTGTTGCCGCAGATTTGTGATGCCGTTGCAGACAAGACCGTCGTCATGCTGGACAGCGGGATCCGGCGAGGGGGAGATGTTCTGAAGGCGCTCGCGCTCGGTGCGCAGTTCGTATTCGCAGGGCGCCCGTTCATGTACGCCGCCGCGGTGGGCGGCGCGTCGGGTGTTCGACATGCGATCGGCCTTCTCAGGGACGAAGTCGACCGAAACATGGCGATGCTCGGCACGGTAGCGATTCGCGAGATCGATCGCACAATACTGGCGTGAACGGCGCGATCCGACCGGATAACGTGCGACCCTGCCAGTGGACGAAAGCACCGACCGCTCATAAATTCGGATTCTGTATCTAGTGGACTTCAAGAAACTACCCCCTTGCCCGTCCCGGGCGTTACATGGGAGGGGCTAGCGTACGCCGTCAGGACTGCAAGCGCATCGCTGATCGCGCTGTACATCGCGTTTTGCATGAACCTGGACGATCCGAAATGGGCTGCAATCACCGTGTGGATCGTCGCCCAGAATAGTCGCGGCATGAGCGTGTCGAAGAGCCAGTATCGGATGCTCGGAACTGCGCTGGGTGCGCTCGCAGCCCTCGTGCTCGTCGCCCTGTTTGCACAGACGCCAGAATTGTTCCTGCTGGGACTCGCCGGCTGGATTGGACCGACTTTTCCGCGTCAACGGGAAACGAACAAAATAAGCTTAGGTTATCTGTGCAATTCGATTGGCGGACGCTCAAACGGCATTCCTGCTTTGAACGCGTCAAAACGAAAAAGCAAAGAATAAAAAACTGTTTGTCGCGGCCATGCTAATCGTCCTCTAATAGAAAGCTGATCTGTTCGCTCGATTGCGAAGCAGTTTTTTTCATTGTTCATTCGGGACCGGCATGGCTGACGTCACGTATTCTCGCAACAGCCATCTCTCTTCGAACCGGCTGCATCAGCGAATTTCTAAGGGCACGCTCTACAAGTGGCTTTCGTGGATCGTGCCGCTCCTAGTGCTCGCACTATGGCAGCTCGCGTCGAGCGTCGGGCTGATTGCACCCCAGGTCCTTCCCGCCCCGAGCAAAGTCGCCACCACCGCGCTGGATCTGGCGAAAAGCGGCGATCTCTTCGTTCACCTTGGCGTTTCACTGCTGCGCGCCGCGGCGGGATTCGCGATCGGCGGCACAGTTGGACTGGTGCTCGGCGTCCTGGTCGGCTTTTCGCCGTTGGCGCAGGCCCTGCTCGATCGTTCGATCCAGATGGTTCGCGCGATTCCCTTTCTCGCGATGCTGCCGCTCGTGATCGTGTGGTTCGGTGTCGGCGAGGTGGCGAAAATTTTTCTGGTCGCACTCGCGGTGCTGTTTCCGATTTACATCAACACGATGCTGGGCATCCGGCAGATCGACCCGAAGCTGATGGAACTCGCGAAGGTGGTCGGGCTGAACTGGCGCGCGATCGTGCGACGGATCATTCTGCCCGGCGCGATGCCATCCATCCTGACCGGCGTGCGTTATGCGCTCGCTCATGCGTGGCTCGCGCTCGTCATTGCCGAAACGCTCGCCACGACCAAAGGCATCGGCTTCCTCGCGATGGATGCGCGCGAATTTCTTCAGACCAACGTGATTGTATTGACCATGATCATCTACGCGATCATCGGTGTCGTGGCCGATGCCTCCGTGCGCCTGCTCGAAGCGCACTTTCTATCGTGGCACCCGAATTACGCCAAAGGAGCGCGCAAGTGAGCGTCGATCTCGCCCTGTCCCTCGATGCTCATGATTCCGCCGTTGCCGGCGAACAAGGCAAGCTTTCGCCGCTCGCCGTATCGGTACGCGGATTGCAACGCCAGTACGGCACCCGCATCGTCATCGATGCGCTGGACCTCGACATCCGCAAAGGCGAATTCGTCGCGCTGCTCGGCGAGAGCGGCTGCGGCAAGACCACGCTGTTACGAGCGCTCGCCGGTCTCGATCTGCCGGACGCCGGCGAAATTCGTGCGCCGGAACGTCCCTCTGTAGTGTTTCAGGAGCATCGGCTGCTGCCGTGGGCGACGTTGTGGGAGAACGTCGCGCTCGGTCACGAAACAACGGTCGGCCGCGCGGGCGCCTCGCATGCGCTGGCCGAAGTCGGTCTGTCGGGCCGCGAAGACGACTGGCCGCGCAATCTCTCAGGCGGTCAGGCGCAACGTGTGGCGCTGGCGCGCAGCCTCGTGCGCGATCCCGCCTTGCTTCTGCTCGATGAGCCCTTCGCGGCCCTCGACGCACTCACGCGCATCAAGATGCACGGGCTCGTCAAGGAGCTCGTCGCGCGCCATCACCCCGGCGTGCTGCTTGTGACGCACGACGTCGACGAGGCGCTCACGCTCGCCGACCGAATTCTCGTGATGCGCTCGGGACGGATCGCCGCATCTTTTCACCCCAACCACTACGCGCCGCAAACATTGCGGCCGATCCTGCTCGACGAGCTTGGCGTTCAGACCGACTGAGCGCTTTTTCACAATCACAGCATCACTGCATTTGCGCATCACTTCAAGGACGTAAATAACGATGAACGATTCTTTGCTGAGCCGCCGCCAACTATTGCGCGCGGCGGGTGGCCTGCTGGCCGGCGCGGCAACCGCCAATCTGTTTCCGGCACGCGCAGCCGAGCCGCGCAAGCTGACCCGCAACACCGATACGGTGCGCCTCGGCTGGGGCTACGGCAGCCTGCCGGATATCGCCCGGCAGCGCGGTGTGTTCGAAAAGACGCTCGCGGCAAAAAACATCAAGGTCGAATGGGTCGGGCCGTTCCCGAATCACGCGCCGTCGATTCAGGCGGTCGTCGGCGGGAGTGCGGACTTCGGCTTCTGGGGCTCGACGACCCCCGCGCTCGCCGCGATGCTGGCCGGCTCGCCGCTCGTCTTCGTCGCGTTCGATATCTATTCGCCGCGCTCGACGGCGATCATCGTGAAGAAGTCGAGCGGCATCAATTCGGTGGCCGATCTGGCGGGACGCAAGGTCGCGGTGAACCGCTCGGGCTTGGGCGAGTTTCTGCTGATCGCCGCGCTGGAGAAACATCACGTCGACCGCAGCAAGGTCGAGTTCGTCTACCTCAATCCGCCCGACGCGGCACCGGCGTTCGCGCAAGGTGTGGTCGATGCATGGTCGATGTGGTCGCCGGCGGTGGACATCGCGCGTTACAGCAACGACGCCAAGGACATCTTCAACGAAGGGCGCGACCTCGATTTTCTGATCGACTACAGCTCGCTCGTGACGCGCCGTAAATTCGCCGAAGAGAACTCCGAGCTGGTGCGCGCGGTGATCGATGCGTACTACGTCGAAGGCGCATGGCAATCGGCGCATCCCGCCGAATCCGAACAGCTCGTGCAGAAGCAGGCCCGTTATCCGGATCAGGTGCGCGATTATCTGACGAGCCTCAAACGCGTAAATCAATTCCACGACCCCGACGACGCCGCGTTCATCGCGCAGTTCCAGCGCGCGGCCGACTGGCTCGCGGAACGCAAGATCATCAATTCGCGAATCAAGGTCGCGGACTACAGCGTCAAGGTGTGAGAGACACGCGATGGCAACCACGCTAGTTTCACCGCTGTCCGCGAGCCTTGGCTTCGGCGAGGTCATCGACGACATTGCGCTAAGTGCGGCGGAGCGCGAACACCATCATCGTTTGCCGCATGAAGAGATCGCGAGGCTCAAGGAACTGGGCTTCGGCGCGCTTCGTCTGCCCGCCCACCTCGGCGGTCATGACGCGTCGCTGAGCGGCCTTTTCGTCGTCGCGCGCGACCTTGCCGCGGCGGACTCGAATATCGCGCACGCGTTTCGCAATCATCTGTGGCTGGTCGAGGCGGCGCTGCGGCGGCGGGATCAGCCGTTGCATGCCCACGTTCTCGATCTGACGCGGCAGAAGAAAACCGTCGGCCTCAGTTTCACGAAGACCGATGCGGTGGCGGCCGGCGCGCGCCCCGGCAAGGTGCTGAGCCGGCTCGAATGGGACGAACGGCGACAAGCTTATACGGGCGAAGGCGAGAAGGTCTACGCGACCGGCAATCTCTACAACGACGCGTTTGTCGGCGTCGCCGTCGAGAGTCGCGCGGGTAGGACCGTGCAGTACGTGCTCGATCGTGGACCGGGCGTCAGCAGCGACGACGACTGGCAAGGCTTCGGCCAGCGCCTCACCGGCTCGGGCACGGCGAAGTTTCATGCCGTGAGCGTGCCCGCGCATCACCTCTATCCGACCGACCCGCCGCGCGACGACCATGCCGCGCCGTGGGGATACACCTTCCACCAGGTGTATCTGACCAACTGCATCGCCGGTATCGTGCGGCGGGTCGCGCTGGACGCCGTCGAGGTTCTGCGCGCACGGGGGCGCAACTTCTATCATGGCGACGCCGCGCATCCCGCCGACGAACCCGTGCTGCAAACCCTGCTCGGCCGGATTCGCGCGTATGCGGCGAGTGTCGAGGCGACCGCCGATCGTGCCTTGGCCTCGCTCCAGCGTGCCTGGGATGCTTCCGGCACAGCCGACGAATACGAACTGACGCTGGCTGCCACGTTCTCGGCCGCGGAAGCTAAAGTGGTGATCGACGATCTCGCGCCGCAAATCGCCAGCTGGTTGATCGATCTCGGTTCGGGCTCCGTCGTGTCACGCACGGGCGCGCTGGACCGGCACTGGCGCAACATCAAGGTGATTGCTTCGCACAATCCGCGCCTGTACAAGGAACGGCTGCTCGGTGAAAACCTGCTGACGGGAAAACTGCCGCCCACCGGCGCGTTCTTCTGATTGCATGACAGATGGTGCGCTTTTCGCGCCATCATCATTCAGCTCAGTTGGAGAGCAGCCGCCGCACGCGCGGTATTACCTCTTCGGCAAAGGCTCGCATATCGGCTTCGAACGGCTGGAATTGAAGCATGAAAAGTTCGATGCCCGCGCGATGAAACGCGGCAACGCGCTGCGCCACCGTGTCGTAATCGCCGACCAGACCGGCCGCCGTGCCTCCATTCGAGCCGACGCGCGGAGATTGCGCGAAGGTTTGATGCATCACCGCTTTCGCGTCGGTATTGGCCTTCTGCCGCTCGCGCAGAGGCTTGTCCAGATCCGCCAGCGCGAACAGATGCGCGAGGTGCGCGTCGGCCTGCGCCGCCGTTTCCCGCGCGATCACGAACGCCGACAGACCGAAGCGCAACGCGGCTTGTCCCGCCGGACGCGTACGAGCCGATACGTCCGCGATCAGGCGCGCAACGTCGTCGGGCGGCTGACCGTTGATGAACCACACGTCGCCGTGCGCCGTCACCAGGTCGCGCGCGGGCTCGGACTCGCCGCCGACATAAATCCGCGGACGCGCACGAAACGGATCGGAGGGAAGCAGCTGGTAATTCTCGAGACGGAAGTTCTCGCCCCGATGATTCACGGCTTCGCCCCGCAGCAGCGCGGAGACGACTTCAAGCCATTCGCGGCCGTATTTATAGCGCTCGTCGTGCTCGGGAAAGCCGATGCCGGCCCGTTCCAGTTCAGGACGATTCCACGCGTTGACCACGTTGATCGCGAAGCGGCCGCCGCTGATGTGCTCGATCTGCTGGGCCATTTTCGCGAGCACGACGGGGTGATAGAGATACGGCTTGATCGCCGCGATGATTTCGATGCGCGAGGTCAACGCCGCCAATGCCGCCGACGACGTCCAGGCTTCGAGCTGATCGAGAGAAGGATCGTGCGGATTGATCGTGTGCTGCGCGACGAGCACCGAGTCGTAGCCGAGGCGCTCGGCTTCGAGAACGAGGGCCTTGTTGCGGGCCCACGACGCATCATAGGGTTCGGCGGGGTCCTGCAACGCGGCGCGGCTGCCGTGCACGAGCGCCCAGATACCGAAGCGCGGAAGGTTGACTGACATCGGTTCGATCCGCGCAAACGCGGTGAAGGAAATCGGACATGGTAGCCGTGCCCGTGAGCACGGCCTTCCAATTTATATCGATATGAAACCCACGCTCCGGCATTAAGGCGCGCTCAGGCGCTCGATGCCTCGCGCTGCCACACACTCGATGCATACGCGGACTCGTCGAAATCGGCGGGCACAGGCGCGGTAAGGCGTGCCTCATGCGCAGCCAGATCGCCGAGAAACAGGTCGCGGCTGATGCGCCTGACCACGCTGGGAATATCGCGCTTCATGCTCGGCACGTCGCCCACCGGCACGCCCGCGCTCACGAAACCCGCCGGGTTGTAGACGTGGATATCGCGCAGATACGGCGCCCGCCCCGGCGTTTTCTCCAGATACTCCAGCCCGGAGCCGAGATACGGATGCGCGCCAAGCCCGTCGTCGGCATCGTCCGCGGGCGGCGTGTACTGATCGCGCCACAGGCGGATGTGCGACGCGAATTCGGCCAGTTCCGGCCGTGCCGACGGATCGATGAAGTAGCCGGTGCCCGCAATCGCGAAGTCGAACTGGAACGTCTCACCTTCCGTCGTGCGCGCGGCGATCTGCCCCGCCTCTTCGCGCGCGGACTCCCACTGCGTAGCGGGATGCAGATGAAAATTCGCGAAACGCGTGACCCGTTCGATGGAGTCGAGCGGCGCCGTCGAACCGGAACGTTTGAAGCGCAATGCCTGCGACCAGCGCACCGCATCGGGCAGGTCGAAGTAGTTGTCGTAGGCACCGGGATAGGCACGCGCGCGCGATACCGGCACGGCCGCCAGCGTCGCGCGGCGCACGAACAGATGGACGTTGGCCGCGCCCGCTTCGAGCGCCGTCGCGGCTGCATCGAAGGCGGATGCCGCGCCGCCGAGCACCGCAACCGACTTGCCGCGCAACGCGGCGAAATCGATCGCCTGCGAGGTGTGCGCGACCCGCGCCGCGGGCAGCGACGCCAGCACCTGCGGCACGAACGCACCACCGTTGCCCGCGACGCCATTGCACAACACCACCTTGCGCGCAGTCTCGACGCGCGCCTCGCCGTTCACTTCAAGATGCAGGCGGAAAGAGGTATCGAGCGACGAATCGAGCGGTTCGATCCTGACGAGGCGCGTTGCGTAGCGAATCGGAATCTCGAGAAACTCGCGATACCACGCCAGATAATCCGCCCACTGTTCGCGCGGGATACGGTCGATCTCGCGATATGACTGCGCACCGAATCGGGCTTCATACCAGGCCTGAAAACCGAGCCCCGGCAGACCGGTCTCGGGTCCCACCAGCGCCTTCGGCGTGCGCAGCTTGTTCATCCGCGCGCGAGTGCGCCAGACGCCGGCGCCCGATGCATCGGCGGCCGCGTCGATCACGCTGACGCGGCCAATGCCTGCACGCCGCAGCGCAAACGCAAAGGCGCTGCCGCTTTGCCCACCGCCGACGATCAACACGTTATGGTCGATACCCGGGCGATCCGGCACCCAGTTTTCCGGCGCCGGCCCCAACAGTTCAAGTGTGCGGCGCGCGTCGCGGTCGGGCGTTGGTGTCATCGGCGAATGTCCTGAAGACGTGAACTGTCCGGTTGCGGGGAGCCGAGCCAGAAGAGCCGCGTGACCGCAAGCACGCGCTCAATAGCGGGTTGCCTGAATCGATAGACGGGGGAAGCCAACATGATGGAATTGCCGTGAAAAGATGAAGTCCGACCATGCTAGTGACGATCGAACCCGCGCAGAAGCAATTAATTATGATTTGAATATCGCGCGATCTTCGCAGAGCAATCCCGCGGCTCACGGCGTTCGCGGATTCATATGAATAGCGGGAATTTTTATATAGCTCCGCGCTTCTGCTCTGGACTAATTTAGGTAAGGTATGCGCAGCACTGGACCCCAGCAAACCTTCGCATCCCGAATGACGAGGCACCGATAGATGTCTACTGATGAGGCGCTCACGCGCAATCAACACGAAAGCCAGTCCGCGCACAAAGCCACAGCGGCCTTTCAAACGCGCTACGGCACCGAGCAAACCGACACGCCGTTATCCGACTGGAACGACACGCTTCAGACCCTGCTCTCGCATCGCTCGGTGCGTGCTTACGATGGTCGTCCGCTGCCTGCCGGTACGCTCGAAACGCTGATCGCCGCAGCGCAATCCGCGCCCAGTTCCTCGAACCTGCAGACGTGGAGCGTCGTTGCTGTCGAAGACCCGCAACGCAAAGCGCGGCTTGCCGCGCTGGCGGCCAATCAGGAGCACATTCGCCACGCGCCGCTCTTTCTCGTCTGGCTCGCCGATCTGGCGAGGCTCGAGAGCGTGGCCGAGCGCGCCAGCGTGAAGCCCGAGGGACTGCAATATCTGGAGACGCTGCTCGTCGGCGTGATCGATGCGGCACTCGCCGCGCAGAACGCGCTGGTCGCGCTGGAGTCGCTGGGTCTCGGCTCCGTCTACATCGGCGCGATCCGCAACGCACCGGAACAGGTGGCCAAAGAATTGGCGCTGCCGCCGCACGTGCTGCCGGTATTCGGCCTGTGCGTGGGTTACTCGGACCCGGTGCGGCCTGCCGAGGTCAAGCCGCGCCTGCCGCAATCGGTGGTGCTGCATCGCGAGCAATACGATGCGCCCGCGCAGACGCAGGGCATCGCGCTCTATAACGACATCCTCGCCGGCTTCCAGGTTCGGCAGGGTCAATCCGATGCGCTCTGGACCGACCGTTCGATCGAACGCTGGCGCACGCGGGAATCACTGCATGGCCGCGATCGTTTGCGTGACGCGTTGAATGCCTTGGGGTTCGAACTGCGATGAACATTTGCAATGCCGGAGCCCGAGGACGCCCGGCATCGCAACCTCAGCGCTCAATGCTTCGCCAGCAGCTTCACCACCGCGACCATCCGGTCGACCTCGTCCGGCGTGTTGTAGAACGCGAGCGATGGCCGCACCGTCGCCTCCAGCCCGAAAGCGCCGCACGATAGGCTGCGCGCAATGCTGGCCGGCCCGTACCTCAATGCCCGCTTCGCTGCAGATTACCTTGATTTCGCGAAGAAATTTGACGGCGAGCTTGATTCAACATCGGAACACTTCGAACAGGTTCCTCACCAGGCTATGGTGCAATAGCCGACAGATCAGGTGGACAACTGCGCTAACCCAGACGAAGCGAGATACGCGATCTCATAGCCGACTCCACACTCCACCGCTCGCAGCGGCCCGGAACTAAGCGTGAAGCGCGCGACTCGCCAGTTCAGCACGTCCAGGCCGACCGCTGCTGCTACGGTATCCTCGCGGTCGGCCACCTGTGCATTGAGCTTCGTCTCTAGGTTCGCGCAACTCGCCTAAATCGGCTCCATCGGGAACATTCACATCCTCGCGGTATATCGATAGCGCCTCGACCGAGTGTTCAGCACGGACGTCGACGGGCAGCCATTTCTGTATCGGCGGGCGCCCGAACGTCTGGAGCACCGACTCAAAACGAGGCCCGGTCAAGAACTTCGTGGCAGCGCCCTCTCGCAGCCAAAGATAGATCGACGTGTAGGTATTGTGGTGCGCCCCATGCTTCCCGCGCTCACGCAACGCAAATGCTTTGAACGCGAGCTCGTCTGCGTCGTTCCAGAGCAGCCCGCGCGTGCGGCCCCGTTGGGAATCTGGTCCATGTCGTAGTCGGGGTTAGCGTACTTTTCGTGCCAAAAAATGGCGGTTAGATCCAAAAAGACTCAAAGCTCGAACGGCACGCCGACGGCGCAGCAGCTCCAGAGCCAGAACGCGACACTGCAGCAGCAGGTCACATCGTTGTCCCAGTTCATCCAGAGCCTGATCACGGCCGGCACGATTCCGGGCGCGAACATTCCGGTGGGTGGCGGTACGGCGACGACACCGACTGTGACGGCGACCTTTGACCCGGCTGCGCTGCCTTCAGGGATGGATCTCAAGAACAGCAACGCAACGGTCGTTGCGACGGTGAACGCATGGCAGACTGCCCGGACGACCTACGGCCAGTCGCCGGTCTTCTCTATGCAGAAGCGACCTACGCACGCCTCACAGTTGCAGTTGGCTTCGGTCTGCCGAACCCTCATGCACCCGTGTTCGTCCTGACGTATGCAGCACGCGAGGGATTCCAGCCCGTGCAGATCCTGGATCTCATCTCCCGCAAGCGCATCCTCGGCTTCAATCCAGCCCTCCCAGGCTTTCAGGTAAACGCGGATGGTCTGACCGTTTCGACCTTCGCCGTTATCGGCGAAGAGTTCCTCAAAGCGGAGGCGCGGTAGCATGTCCTCGGTTACCCCAAGTACACCAAAGCGGGCGCACCAGTCCGATTTCGGTAGTGCGGCATGTGCTGCCGCGAGCAGCAGGACTCTCGCGGACGGGGACTCGTACCCCACAGTCGGGGTCATCCGTTCATCGCACTACCGCGATGAAAAAGCCGGCGGCGGGCATGGCCCTTCGCCGGCTTCGTGGCGCTGATAGTGACAGCAAAGGCTTAGGTCTCCAGCTTCGCATCCATCGTAATCGTCGCGTTCAGTACCTTCGACACCGGGCAACCGGCCTTCGCGTCCGCGGTGGCCTTGTCGAACGCGGCCTTGTCTCCGCCCGGAATCTTCACGGTGACGTCGAGATGCACCGCGGTGATCGTGAAGCCGCCGCCGTCCTTGTCGAGCGTGACGGTGGCCGTGGTGCCGATCCGCTCCGGCGTGATATTGGCCTTGCCCAGCTCCGCCGACAACGCCATCGAGAAACACCCCGCATGCGCGGCCGCGATCAGCTCTTCCGGATTCGTGCCGATGCCGTCCGCGAAGCGCGTCGCGAACGAGTATTGGGTGTCCTTCAGGACGCCGCTGTCGGTGGAAATCGAGCCCTTACCGTTCTGCAGGCCGCCTTGCCAGACTGCCGATGCCTTGCGCTTCATCGCTCTCTCCTGTTTATGCCTTGCCGCGCACGCTGCTCGACCGAAAATGATGCCCGCCGCGGCGGTCCGCCCGGATGTGTCCGCGCCTGGGCATCGGTCGCAGGTGCCGCGCGGCTTGCAGGCGCGGGCGTGGACCGGCTTTCATCATAGGCGTTTCCGTGTTTCGGCGCGGACAAGCGCCCTTTTCACTATTTCAGAACTTGAAACAATATTTCACCAGAAAGCCGCTTTTTTGCCGACCTCGTAAGAAATAGACTGCGTTCAACGGATCGGGAAACGCAATTAAAGCCGGTCCACCACACAATCAATTGGAGGTCGTTATGAAATCGCTTCTTTCCGCAGTTGTCGTCGCATCCGCTCTTATCGTTCCGGCAGTGTCGTTCGCCCAGCAGGCTAACGGTCCGATCACGCGCGCTCAGGTGCGCGCCGAACTCGTAGCCGCTCAAAAAGCGGGCCTTCTGAACCAGAACGACACCACGTATCCGAAGGCCGTGCCGCAGGACTCGACGATCGTCACCGCATCGGCGCAGGGTACGCAGGACGTCGGCGGCGCGAAGGCCAGTTCGTCGGACGCAGGCGCGCCGGCAACAGTGCAGCAACGTCTGTTTTCGACGTATCGCGGTAACTAAAGGGTGGTAACTAACTGTGCTGACTGAGCGTGCTAACTGAGCGTGCTGGCAGTTAAGGCAGCACGCAGTAAAAAAGCCCCGGTTGCGAAGTTCGGCAACCGGGGCTTTTTTTCGTTGGCGCGCGCGGCGCTACTGCGCGGCCGCTCGTCAGTAAAAGCGCTATTCGGGAAACGGCAGGCTTTCCTGTCCCACTGCGCGCATGTCGAACACGTTCAGCGTCATCGCGACCAGCGCGTAGTAGCCGAGCAGGCCGACCAGGTTGATCACGACCTGATGCCCGAACCGCCCGACCGCCTGCGCATACGTCGCGTCCGATACGCGCTTGGTCTCATACAGTTCGCTTGCGAAGTCGTAGATCAGCGCGTCGTCGGTATCGGCGAATTCGGGGCGGCGCCCCTGGCGGATCGTCTCGGCGTCCGCAACGCCCACGCCCGCCTGCAGCGCGATCGGATAGTGGATGTACCACTCCGCCTGAGCCTGCCAGCGCGAAGCGGTCACCAGAATCGCGAGTTCCGACAGCCGCAGCGGCAGCCCGGTCTGGTAGCGGCAAAACGCGCCGAGGCGTTGCGCGTGCTGCGCGAGTTCCGGGCTGTGAATCCAGCCGAGGAACGGCCCGTTCAGGTTGCCGCGCGGGCCGGACAGGATTTCGTCGAGCACCGCCTTCTGCTCGGGCGTGGCGGCGGACGTGTCGAAGTGAGGCAAGCGCTCGGTCATCATCGTTCTCGCTAAGGGCAATGGGTTGGACTGCTTAGACGGCGGCGAGCGACGCGCCGATCGCATCGTCGAGGCGGCTGACGATTTCGTCGATGTCGCGCGCCGTGCAGATGAACGGCGGCGCGATCAGCACATGGTCGCCGCTCTTGCCGTCGACGGTGCCGCCCATCGGATACACCATCAGGCCGCGCGCGAACGCTTCGCGTTTGATCGTTGCGTGCAGTTTCAGTTTGGCGTCGAACGGCTCTTTGGTAACGCGATCCTTCACGAGTTCGACACCGACGAACAAGCCGCGCCCGCGCACGTCGCCGATATGCGCATGCTGCGCATACAGTTCGCGCAGCCGGCCGCGCAACTGCTCGCCACGCGCCTGCACGTTCGCCAGCAGATTGTCTTCCGCGATCACGCGCTGCACTTCGAGCGCGGCCGCGCACGCGGTCGCATGGCCGATATAGGTGTGACCGTGCTGAAAGAAGCCGGAGCCGCCGACGATCGTCTGATAGATGCGGTCGCTGACCAGTGTCGCGCCGATCGGCTGATAACCCGCGCCAAGGCCCTTGGCGATCGTCAGCATATCCGGCGCCGCGCCGTCTTCGTCGCAGGCGAACAGATAGCCGGTGCGGCCCATGCCCGACATGATTTCGTCGAGAATCAGCAGCACGCCGTAGCGGTCGCACACCGCGCGGATCTTGCGGAAGTATTCGCGCACCGGCGGCACCGCGCCCGCCGTGGCGCCGACCACCGTTTCCGCGACGAATGCGGCGACCGTGTCCGCGCCGAGTTCGAGAATCTTCCGCTCGAGTTCATCGGCCAGACGCTGCGCGAACGCTTCTTCGCTTTCGTCCGCGCGCTGTTCGCGATACGCGTAGCACGGGCTCACGTGATGCGCTTCGATCAGGATCGGCAGGAACGGTTCGCGGCGCCATGCATTGCCGCCGATCGCGAGCGCGCCGAGCGTGTTGCCGTGATAGCTCTGCCGACGCGCGATGAAATGACGCCGCTGCGTCTCGCCCTTCTCGACGAAATACTGACGCGCGAGCTTCAGCGCCGCCTCGATCGCCTCCGAGCCGCCCGACCCGAAATACACGTGCTCCAGTCCGGCCGGCGCGCTCGCAACGAGCCGGTCGGCCAATTCCTCGGCCGGCTCCGTCGTGAAGAACGACGTGTGCGCGTACGGCAGCTGTTGCGCCTGCCGCTTGATCGCGTCGATTACGCGCTGGTTGCTGTGGCCGAGGCACGACACGGCGGCGCCGCCCGACGCGTCGATATAGCGCTTGCCCGTGGAGTCGATGATTTCGATGCCGTCGCCCGCGACGGCCACCGGCAAGGACTGCTTCGGAGAACGATGAAAAACGTTGGTCATGATGTTCAGCTCCTGCTGATGGAGGTGCGGACTGAAACGCAGGCCGGCTCGGGCGTCGCGCACGCGATGAAAGTGTCGAACACGCATTGCCGCTGGCGATACGCGTTCATCCACACGCCCGCGCTGCCGATTTCGAACAGCGCGGGCGCCTAAGGTGTTTTCGTCGTCGGAACGGTGCGGGTTGTCGCTGCCTCGACGCCACGGGCCGCACCGATAATCAACAATCGGTACGTAGTTATACGCCTACACAACATTTGTTGTCAAACGTTGTTGGATGGCACCAGGTGGAGCGCGGCGTGCGTCACGCAATCGTTCAAGGCACGTATGCGCCCTTCGCGTGCAGCGATTGTTCGGCGAGCGCGAGTTGTTCGAGCGCATCAGCGCCTTCGAGCGCGAGCAGATGCGCGACCAGCGCTTCGGTGATCGCGGTGGCGGCCACCAGCGACGGAAAGAACGACGGGCTTTCGTGCGAGAAGATCAACACCTTGTCGGCGTTCAGCGCGATCGGCGACACCGCGCTGTCGGTGATGGCGATCAGCTTGCTGCCTTTTTCGAGCGCAGCCTCGGCGACGCGCGCGGCTTCGACCGAATACGGCGCGAAGCTGATGACGATGGTCGCGCTGTCGCGCTCGATCGTGCGCAGCTGCATTTCTAGCGTGCCGGCCTCGCCGTTGAGCAGCGACACCGACGGCCGAAACAGCCGGTAACCATAGACGAGGCCGAACGCCACCGGGTAACACGAGCGGAAGCCCGCCACGTGCACGTGCGGCGCGCGCCGCAACACCCGCGCGGCCTCGACGATCACGCGACCGTTATGCGCGGCGGTCGTTTCGAGATTGTGCTGTTGCGCGGCGAGCAGGTCGTTCGCGAGCGCATCTTTCGATTTGACCATCGAGCGCGCCCGGCTCGTCAACGGCTCGGGCCGCGTGCGCACGCGCGCGACGAACAGATCGCGCAATTCGTTCCAGCCGGGAAAACCCAGTTGCTGCGACAGCCGCACCAGCGACGCCGGCTGCACCTGCGCGCGCTCGGCGACCTTACGCATCGACGACACCGCGACCTCGTCGGGATGATCGAGCAGGAATCCCGCGCCCATCTGGAACTGCGGGCTCAGTTCGGGGAAGCGTGCCCGGATCAGGGCGACGAGCTGATCGAAGCTGTCTGGCATGTTGAGGTGGCGCGACGCCGGGGTAAGAGATGACAACAAATGTTACCACCGGGTACGCACATTTCAACGCAGTGAAGGCAGCCGCCGACGGGGCTCGACGCCTCGATTGCACCGGCATCGGCTAGCCTTCCCGAGGCGGCGGAAGACGAAACGCAGCCCAGGTTTATCCGGCCCGACGCGGGGCAATTTGTCCTTCATTATCTGGGATCTTTCCTACTATGAGAAATTGAAACGATCCGCGTATGACGGAGGGGCGCCGCGCTGCCCGCCCATACGGACAAGCCGATGAAGACCAACGGAGTAGTCAGGTTCGCGGAATTCGAACTCGACATCGAGCGCTACGAGTTAAAGCGCGCCGGCGACGAAGTCCGCCTCGAACATCTGCCGATGGAACTGCTGATTCTGCTCGCGTCGCGTAAGGGCGAGGCGGTCTCGCGCGCGGACATCATCGATGCGTTGTGGAGCCCTGGAAGCTTTCACGATACCGACAATGGCATTAACACCGCGATCTACAAGATCCGTCTCGCACTGGGCGACGATCCGATTGCGCCTCGCCACGTGAAAACGATTAAAGGCAAAGGGTACAGGCTGGACGGCATCAGCAGGCCCGACGAGCCGGTAGCTGCGGCAGCACAGCCGGTGCGCGTGATGGTGCTGCCGTTCGACAACATGACGGGCGATAAGAATCAGGACGTCCTCTGCGAAGCGCTCGCTGCCGAAATATCCGCCACGCTCGGAAATGCAGGCGCGGAGCGGCTTGCCGTGATCGCGCGAACGACCGCCGCGTACTACCGTCGCGCGGGCAAGAGCATCGCCGAAATCGCGAGGGAATTGAGGCTTGACTACGTGCTCGAAGGATCATTGATGCGCGAGGGCCGTCGCTTTCGAATCCTTGCCCAACTTATCCGCTGCGCGGACCAGACGCAGATCTGGAGCCACGCCTATGAGCCGGCCTCGGCGGGCGCGCTAAGCAACTTGCAGCAACTCGGCGCGGCGCTCGCCGCCGAGGTCACGCCTACCTTGACGCGGCATCAGCTGACCGCGCTCGCGCGACGCTTGCCCGTCGTGCCCGAGGCTCACGACGCATATCTGCGCGGTCGCTACTACTGGTATCGACGCGTCCATTTCGATCCATGTTTTTCGGCCACGCATGCGCTCAGCGGCGAGGACTTTTTTCGCAGCCATAGCTACTTCGAGAGTGCCGTCGAGCACGATCCGGCGTATGCGCTTGGCTACGCGGGCCTCGCGCTTTTCCATGGTGCAACCGTCGTGCATGGCTTCGATCCACCGGCGCAAGGCTGGCCGCTCGCGCGTACCGCGGCCGAGCGTGCGCTCGAACTCGACCCCGAGTTGCCCGAAGCCCATCATGCGATGGCGGCGGTCCACTATTTCTACGACTGGGACTGGCCGAAGGCAGAAGCGGAGTTTTTGCGTGCGCTGCATCTCAATCCGAGTCATCCGGAAGCCAATCGCCTCTATGCACGCATGTTGATGGCTCTCGGCCGCGACGCTGAAGGCCAGGTGCTGAAAAAGCGCGCTGAACAGGTCGATCCATTCGCGTTTCAGGGCTCGCGAGCTTTCGATCTGATTCTGTCAGGTAATCACCAGCAGGCGATGCGCGAATGCTTCAGCCGCGCGACGGACGAGCGCGCTCCGCTGATGTACCAGCTAATCGCGACCGCGTTCGAGGTGAAGGGATTGCTCAAGGAGTCGGTGGACGCGACGGTCGAAGCGCTGATCCGCTGTAACGAACTACCGCGCTCCCAGACGATTCGCGAGTGTTGGGACAGCGGCGGCCATGACGCGGTACTGCAATGGCTGCGTACGGATCTGCTGTCGCGCTATCGCGAAAGCTACACGTCTCCGTTGTTGCTCGCTGAGATCCACGCGCGTCTGGGGCAACCTGAGGACATGTTCCACTGGCTTGACGTCGCGCTCGATGATCGCTCATCGCGGCTCTGCGAGTTGCGCACGAATCCGTGGTTCGAGCGCTGGCGGTCGAGCGGCCGGTTCGACAGCCTCGAAAAGCAGATCGGCGTCTGAACCCATACAGCGCGGCTGATATCGACGGCGTCCAGGCGCCCAACTCCGACCTGCTGGTGAAGAGTTCGTGGGAACAAGAATTAAGGTTCTCTCTAGCCTCGGTCTATTTGCCCGCCCGGGCTATCGGCGCAAGATCGGGTTCACGGCGTGCGCCGATCGACCATTCGTGTCAAACGCCCGTCCGCCCCGGCCGGCGGAACTTGCGGTACACCGCAGCCGCCATCCTGTTCCACTGTCAGGAGATAGCAAAATGAAACTGCTGAGAATGGCCGCGGCCGGCGCCGCTGCGGCCCTTGCATTGGTTGGGACCGCCGCTCATGCGCAAACGCAGGCCCAGACCACGGCCGAGATGTCGCAGCCCGTCGCCGACCAGAACACCCTTACCGCCGTCGGCGGCTCGCCGGCGGGCCAAACCGCCATGGGCGCTCCCATGGGCAAGACCCGCGATCAGGTTTATCGCGAGATGGTCGAGTCGCAGCGCAACGGCGACGCACAGCGCATCCAGGATCTGTACAAACAGCCATAAGAGCATTGCGCAACCTGCACGCGAGGCTGGCTCGCCCGGTGATTCCATCCGCCCGGCTCGATCGATACGCGCCGGGCGGGTTGCGCGGTCACTGGCCACCATTGAACAGTTCCTTCTCGCGTCGCTGAGCTTCGGGATCGTGTTGCCACTCGATGGTCTCGCGACGAACCTGATCGCGGGTCTTGCCGATTGGTGCACCCATAGCGCTTTGCGGCCCAGGTGAGCCGCCGACGGCGGTAAGCGTGTTCTGGTCGGCGACGGGCGGCGAGGTGTCGGCGGTGGCCTGCGCCTGCGCGTAAGCGGAGGTACCGACAAACGCAAAAGCCGCGGCCGCGGCGGCCACGGAGATTCCAGACAGTTTCATTTCGCTTCTCCGGAATAGTGAAGAAGGATGGCGGCTGCGGTGGGTCCGCAAGCATGGCCGGTCGGGGCGGGCGGAGATTCGGCGCCAATGGCCGGTCGGCGCACGCCTTGACGGCGATATTGCGCCGATAGCACGTGCGGTCAAATAGACGGTGGCTAGAGAGGCCCTTAATTTTCGATCGGCAGTGGGGGCTGATGTCGCCGCCCGCTCTGCGTTGCGTCAGCGCTTCACCAGCGCTTGCCGATGCGCGTCGACGAAGTCAGCCATGCTGTTGAAGCGGAAGTCTATGTTCGGCTGCGAGCCCGGGTCCATCGTCGCGCCGAAGCCCGGCTGCGAATGACGCCGGTAAATCCAGCACGACGCCAGCCCGAACCCGTTTGCGGGCTTGTGGTCATGGAAAAGGCTTTCTGCGGTGTGCAGGATTTTTTCCTTCCTGATGCCCCGCTGATCGAGCTTCTGCAGCATGTACTCGAAATTGCGCGGCGACGGCTTGTAGGAGCCGACGTCCTCCGCCGTGATGATCGCATCGAACTCAACCTGTAGCCTCGCGTTGCTGTAGGTGAAACTTTGGTTGTCGATGTTCGACAGGATGATCAGCTTGTAGTGCCGCTTCAGATATTGCAGCGCGGCTGCCGAATCGGGGAATGCCGGCCAGTTTCTGATCGACTGGCCGTACGCCACGCATTCTTCGTGGGTGTGGGGCAGGCTCCACTCTTCTGCCATGCGCTTATACACGATGGACAGCAGTTCCTGATAACGCTTCGCGGGCGTGAAGATCTGCTGCGACGACTCGTGGCGAGCGTGGGCTTCGAGAACCTGGTCACGCGTGAGCGGCGTCCTCGCTCGCTCCAGCAGAGGCTTCAGGGCTTCAAAGATGCCACTCTCCCAGTCGATCAAGGTGCCGTAGCAGTCAAAAGTCAGTGCATCGAAATCGGTCAGTTTCACGACTCCTCCTGTCAGATGTCCATGATGAAGACCACAGTGGATTGAGCAAGCGCCGGAACCAGAACTTTAATGCAGCGGCGAAGCGACAGCTTCATTTCTCTTCGCAAACCCTGGCGTTTTCCCGAATGCGATCCCACGCCGAAGCGGAGCTAATCTGATCAACCCGGTCCAACACCTGGAGACTCCATGCGATCCCTCGTCATAACAATGGCTGTCCTAACTGCCGCCGGCATCTGTGCGACCGCCAACGCTCAATCGGTGGTCACGCTCGGTCACTCGGCTCCGCTCACGGGTCCCCAGGCGCCGAACGGAAAGGACAACGAGAACGGCGCCCGCCTCGCTATCGACGAACTCAACAAGAGCGGTGTCACGGTAGCTGGCCAGAAAGTCACGTTCAAACTGGACTCCGAAGACGACCAGGCAGACCCGAAGATCGGCGTTCAAGTCGCGCAGAAACTCGTCGACAGCGGCGTGATCGCCGTGCTGGGCCCGTACAACTCGGGCGTGGCGATTCCGGCATCGCGCGTCTATAACACGGGCGGCGTGCCGATGCTGCCGGTTGCGTCCAACCCGGCGTTGACGAAGCAAGGCTTCAAGAACATCTTCCGTATCGGCGCGAGCGACGAGCAGCTAGGCGGGACGATGGGCCAGTTTGCGGCCAAGACATTGAAGGCCAAGACCGCCGCGGTGATCGACGACCGCACGGCCTATGGGCAAGGCGTGGCGGAGCAGTTCATCAAAGAGGCCAGGGCAAACGGAATCCAGATCGTGGACCAGCAGTTCACGAACTCGTCGGCGACCGACTTCCTCGGCATTCTGACCAGCATCAAGGCCAAAAATCCGGATGTCGTCTTCTTCGGCGGATACGCTGCTCAGGGCGCGCCGATGGCCAAGCAGATGCGCGCCCGCGGACTGCGTGCCAAGCTGCTTGGCGGCGATGGCATTTGCTCGGCCGATATGGGTAAGGTCGCCGGTGATGCCGCGTCCATCGTGTATTGCGCCCAGGGCGGCATTGCGCTCGACAAGACCCCAGCCGGCCGTGAGTTTCTGCAGAAATACAAGGCCGCTTTCAACACTGATACGCAGGTCTATGCGGTCAGCTACTACGACGGCGTAAAACTGCTGGCCGATGCGATGGTCAAAGCGGGCACCACGACCGACAAGGCAAAGCTCATCGCCCAGTTGGCAAAGACCAACTACAAGGGCGTGGCAGGCACCTACTCGTTCGATGAAAACGGCGATCTGAAGGGCGCACCCACGACCGTCTATGTGATCAGAAACGGCCTTCCGGTGCCGTACGGGCAGTGACGTTCAACCGAGGAACTCCAACGCACCCATGAAAATCAGTCGCACCATTTCAACAGTCGAGGTTCATACCGGCGGCGAAGCGTTCCGTATCGTGACGAGCGGGCTGCCTCGCCTTCCCGGCGACACCATCGTCAAACGTCGCGCGTGGCTGAAAGAGAACGCCGACGAAATTCGTACCGCGCTGATGTTCGAACCGCGTGGTCATGCGGACATGTACGGCGGATATCTGACCGAACCCGTTAGTCCTACGGCAGACTTCGGGATCATCTTCGTCCACAACGAGGGCTATAGCGACCACTGCGGGCACGGCGTGATCGCGCTGTCCACCGCGGCGGTCGAGTTGGGCTGGGTTCAGCGCCAGATTCCCGAGACGCGCATTGGCATCGACGCTCCGTGCGGTTTCATCGAGGCCTTCGTGCAATGGGATGGTGAACACGCCGGCAACGTACGTTTCGTGAACGTTCCATCGTTCATCTGGAAAACGGATGTCACGGTTCAGACGCCGTCGTTTGGCACGGTAAAGGGTGACATCGCATTCGGTGGTGCGTTCTACTTCTATACGGACGGTGCGCCGCACGGTCTCTCAGTCCGCGAATCTTCTGTCGAGGAACTCATCCGGTTTGGCGCCGAGGTCAAACAAGCTGCAAATCAAGCGTACCCGGTTGAGCACCCCGACATCCCGGAAATCAACCACATCTACGGCACCATCATTGCCAATGCGCCGCGGCACGAAGGCTCGACGCAAGCCAACTGTTGCGTGTTCGCCGACCGTGAGGTTGACCGTTCGCCCACCGGCTCAGGGACGGGCGGACGCGTCGCGCAACTCTATCTGCGCGGGAAACTGGCCATGAACGAGACACTCGTGAACGAGTCCATCATCGGCACGGTCTTCAAGGGGCGCGTACTCAGCGAGGCGACCGTCGGCGACTTCAAGGCGGTCATCCCCGAGGTCGAGGGCAGCGCCTATGTTTGCGGCTTCGCAACCTGGATCGTGGACGAGCGTGACCCGCTAACTTACGGTTTCCTCGTCCGATAATCGCCTCAAGCTCTCTCCCGGTTCCGAAGCGCGAAGTACACACCGGCCCCGAGCGCAACGAGCAGGACCACGATCAGGCCGGCACCCATGCTGGGCAGACCGGTCATGCTGCTGGCCGCACGGGGCGCCGCCGAGGCAGCCACCGGCGCTGAAGCCGCCGGCGCGACCGGTTGCGGAAGCGCCACACCGGCGGCGCTACCTTGACGTACCAGAGAAGCCTCCGATGTCGGCGAGGCCTGCGACGCCTGCGGCACGTCAGGCGCGGACGCGACAGCAGGCGCTTCCGGATTGGGTCCGACAGGCGCCATCGTGGTTTGAGAAGGCACCACGACGGACGCGGCCGCTTGCGGACCAGCTTCGAGCGCCCGCGCCATCGTCTTCCACTTATCGAATACGCCATCCACGCAGTGCACATCGATACAGGCGTTGCGCGCGTGCCGCCACTGCGCCAGTTGCGCGGACGACAGTTTGCCGCTGCCGAGCAGTGCCTGTTGCTGCGCGAAGATGTCGTCGTACTCGTTGTTCAGGATCGCGTGATCGCAAATGACGCGCTCAGCGGGTTGCTGTGTGGTTGCACACTGAATGTCGTTCGCCGACGCCGCGGTCGAACCCAACGCCGCCAGGGATAGCAGCAATACTCCGATACGTCGTGCCAAGTGCACCCGTCCTCCGAGAATGTGAGCGTCAAAGTCCAGGCACCACGATGAATCCGCCCGACTCGTCACCGTATATATCGACTCTGCCTTCGAGCAGATAACGTGCCGCCAACGCGCATAGCGCCGCGTCGACATCGTCGATCGATGTCAGCGGCGCAGTCGCGATGCCTTCCCGTTCGAGAATAGCCCGGCGCTGCGGGCCTTTTTGCTTCGCGGATGCAACGTCCGTCCCGAGAAAAGCGCATGTGATCGCGTGAGGAAACGTTTCGAAGCACACGCGACCCGTGATTTTTTCGCCGCCGTCGAAAAGCGCAAACTGGGCGGCGAATGCGTCGTAGATGCGCTCGCCGTTGAACATCCATCCATAGAAGCCGCTTTTAGTGGCCATCGCGTGTTCGCGAGCCGGTGTCGCGAACGAAAAGATCCGCTGCCGCGCGAGTTCCTTCTCGGCCAGCCTTCCCGCCGCGCCCGTTCGCCAGCGACACGGCGCATCGATGCCGACCGCCGCCACCTCGTGCGCGCGACACCGCTCGAGCATCTGTTCGGGGGTCGCGTTGGCGAGATTGCACAGCATCCGGGTGCCGCGCAGGATAACCAGATGGTTGCCCTTGCGGTCCCCGCCGACATCGATGCCCGCTACCGTCGGCGGCGTCAAAGCAGCGCCACCACCCTCACATCGCCCTGCTCCGCCGACGCCACCACTTTCTCGCCGATCCGGCGGAACGTGATCGACACCGACGCATCGCCGACCCGCAGATCGCTGACCTCGAGCCAGTCGATGCCTTCGGGCAGCATCGGCTGTTCGATCAGCACTTCGCGGCGCTCGGCGTCGATCGTGATGCCCAGACACG
Organism: Paraburkholderia sp. BR14320; assembly: GCF_040948665.1. Classification (NCBI taxonomy): domain Bacteria; kingdom Pseudomonadati; phylum Pseudomonadota; class Betaproteobacteria; order Burkholderiales; family Burkholderiaceae; genus Paraburkholderia; species Paraburkholderia sp. BR14320. Next base: position 16,450 of record NZ_JBFPKG010000011.1, on the reverse strand, counting down.
CCTCGAGCATCATGAACGGCGAGCCGGCCGCCCATGCCTGCGGCAAACACGCGACCGGATAGGCCGTGGGCGGCTCGCCGCGGCGTCGCGGGAAGCCGCAGAACAGTTCCGGCAAGCGCATGTCGAAATTCACCGCCGCCTCGAACAGCGCCTGCAGCAGTTTCACGGCCGACCCCTTCGCGCCATAGCGCGACAGCCCGCGCGCGCATAGCGCGTTGTCATGCGGCCAAACCGAGCCGTTGTGATACGCCATCGGATTGAAGCGCGCCTGGCTCGCCGCTAGCGTGCGCACGCCCCAGCCGGTGTGGAACAGCGTCGAGTCGAGCGCCCGCACCAACGCTTCGCCGCGCTCGCGCGTGGGCAGGCCGAACGCCAGCAGATGCCCCGCGTTCGACGCCATCACGCGACACAGCTCGCCATGACCGTCGAGCGCGATGCCGTAAAAGCCGACCTCGTCCATCCAGTACTTTTCTTCGACGCAGCGACGGATCTTCTTCGCGCGCTCCGCATACTGCGCGGCCGCGTCGCGCAGACCGCGCAGCTTCGCGAAGCGCGCCATCGTGTCGAACGCGGCGCTCGCATAGGCCTGCACTTCGACCAGCGCGATCGGGCCGTCGGGGAAGCGCCCGTCCGCATGAAACACCGAGTCGTGACTATCTTTCCAGCCCTGATTCGCGAGGCCGCCATCCGATTCGCGCTGGTAATCGAGCAGTCCGTACCGGTTCTTGTCGCACACGCCCGCGACCCACTGCGCCGCGCGTTCGAGCGCGGGCCACAATTCGTCGATCAACCCAATGTCGCCGGTGCGGGCCGCGTACGCGCCGGCCAGCACGATGAACAGCGGCGTGGTGTCGACACCGCCGTAGTACAGCGCGAACGGCACTTCGCCGGCCGCGGCCATTTCGCCCTTGCGCATCTCGTGCATGATCTTGCCCGGCGCGGCGTCGCGAAACGGCGAGTTCTCGCGCGCCTGGTGCTCGGCGAGAAAGCGCAGCACACCGGCCGCGAGATGCGGCTGCAGCCACAGTGTTTGCAGCGACGTGATCACCGCGTCGCGGCCGAACGGGGTCGAGAACCATGGGATGCCCGCGTACGGGTACGGGCCAGTCGCGAGATCCGTCGTCAACAGTTCCAGGTCGGCGAACGAGCGGTCGATCCATGCGTTGAACAGCGGGTTGCTCGTACGCACGCGCGCGCTCGCGCGGCGTCGCTCGCGCATCACCAGATGGGCATCCACCAGCGCCGCGCGCACCGCCGCACGGCCGACGCGCGGGCGTTCCGCGTCGATCTGCGACAAATGCGCTTCGCTCAGCGCGTGCACGGGCTGCGACACGTCGGCGCCGGGCTTGCTGGTCATCGGCACGACGTGCACGGCCACCGACAGATAGATCGACACGCATGCCTGCGCGGGCAGCTTGACGGTGTAGTCGGCGCGGTCGGCGAACAGCTTGTCCGGCTGCGGCGAGAACGCGATCTGCACGTTGCGCGCGACGTCGTCGAGACCGACATAGCCGAGCAGCACCTGCTGATTCTCGACCCGCGCGGGCTGCACGCGACCCTGTTTGTCGCGCTTCAGGCCGCGCACTTCGAACATGTCGCGGAAATCGCTGGAAAACGAAATGGACAGCGGCACGGTCGCATCGCTCGTGCCGTAGTTCGTGAGCTCGATCGCCTCGTTGAGCACGGTACCCGACAGCACGCGCACACGCTCGACGTGGATTACGCCTTCGGGGGTGCTGTCACCGCCGAGCGGCGGCAGCGGTCGGTTGGTCAGATGCGCGGTGAACGTGGTGTTGTCGCTGCTGACGCTGCCCGACAGCAGCGACGGCGCGCGCCCGCCGAAGGTCAGCCGCAGTTGCGACATCACGCGGGTGTCGTTGACGAACAGGCCGTCGTCGTGACCTGTGATATCGCCGAGCGGATCGTTGACGATGAAGGTGTCGCCCGACTTGAGCACGTGCTGCGTGGCGCTCGCGACGTTGAGGTTTTCCGTCGGGATGAAGACGCCGTCCTGCTCGGGATCGCGATGATCGACGCCGCCCGAGTGGGTCAGCCCGCCGAGGGCTTCTGGCTGCTGTTTCAAGGTCGCTCCTATGAATTCGCTGCTGCTTTCAGTTGCACTTCGGGTCTCGCCTCGGATTCGCCGCCGGGGTGGCCGGCCTGGCCGCCCCCACGGTTGGCCGGCCCCGGTCGGCCAGCCAGCCCATCCGATTGTAGAGGCTCTGAGGGCGTGAGACGAAGTTATCGCGTAGGAGTTTCGGCTTTTTGCGCCATTTTTTGACGCCGTTTTCGGTGGCACAGGACGTGCAGGCGGAGGAACGCGCGGAACGCAAAAAACCCACGGCCTCGTGAGCCGTGGGTTCGGGACCGTCGTCAAACGCGTTGGTGGGCGTCGATCCGGCCTGTTACCGCTTTGCGACCGGTTTTGCCTCGCGCAGCGTCTCGCCGACGAACAGCTGACGCGGACGGCCAATCTTCTGCTCAGGATCGGCGATCATTTCGTTCCACTGCGCGATCCAGCCGACCGTGCGTGCCATCGCGAAGATGCACGTGAACATCGACGTCGGAATGCCCAGCGCGCGCTGCACGATACCCGAGTAGAAGTCGACGTTCGGGTACAGCTTGCGCGACACGAAGTATTCGTCTTCGAGCGCGATCTTTTCGAGTTCCATCGCGAGCTTGAACAGCGGGTCGTCGTGCAGGCCCAGCTCTTCGAGCACTTCGTGGCAGGTTTCGCGCATCAGCTTCGCGCGCGGATCATAGTTCTTGTACACACGGTGGCCGAAGCCCATCAGCTTCACGCCCGAGTTCTTGTCCTTCACCTGCTCGATGAACTCGGGAATGTTGTCGACCGAGCCGATTTCTTCCAGCATGTTCAGCGCGGCTTCGTTCGCGCCGCCGTGCGCCGGGCCCCACAGACACGCGATACCCGCCGCGATACACGCGAACGGATTCGCACCCGACGAACCGGCGAGACGCACGGTCGACGTCGACGCGTTCTGCTCGTGGTCCGCGTGCAGGATCAGGATGCGGTCGAGCGCGCGCACCAGCACGTCGTTGACCTCGTACTCCTCGGCCGGATTCGCGAACATCATGCGCATGAAGTTCGCGCTGTACGACAGGTCGTTCTTCGGATACACGAACGGCTGATCGATGCTGTACTTGTACGCCATTGCAACCAGCGTGGGCAGCTTCGCGATCATGCGGATCGCCGATAGGTCGCGATGCTGCTGGCTCGTGATGTCGAGCGAGTCGTGATAGAACGCGGACAGCGCGCCGACCGCGGCAACCAGAATCGCCATCGGGTGCGCGTCGCGACGGAAGCCGCGGAAGAAGAAGTGCATCTGCTCGTGCACCATCGTGTGCTGCTTGACGGTGTTCTCGAACTCGGCTTTCTGCTGCGCGTTCGGCAGTTCGCCTTTCAGCAGCAGGTAGCAGGTTTCGAGGAAGTCGGCGTTCTGCGCGAGGTTGTCGATAGGATAGCCGCGGTACAGCAGCTCGCCCTTGTCGCCGTCGATATACGTGATTTCGGAGTTGCACGCCGCCGTCGACATGAAGCCCGGGTCGTACGTGAATTTGCCGGTCTGGCCGTACAGCTTGCGGATGTCGATCACGTCCGGGCCCAACGAGCCCTGATAGATCGGCAGATCGATGGTCTGGTCGCTGTCGGAAAAACTCAGCGTTGCGTGTGACTTCGAGTTCATCTACGTGTTCCTTTTGCTTGATACCGCAGTCGTTCCGGCATGCATCGCGGTCGTACGGCGAGGCGCGACGTCGCCGCTCTCGAACCGGTACGGGCATGCTCAGGTTCCGCTGCGCATTCTACGGGCCGGCGTGTCGTTGATTGCGTCGATTGCTCGCAACAGTCCATCTCCGCGTGCGCAACATTCGTTGTCGGCACGGGGCGCTGGCATCGCGCTGCCGATGAAAGTTGTTCGAAAGTCGGAACACCAGCTGCAACAATGTTTTGCTGCCAGCAGACTGCGTCGGGCTCGATCCGTCTGCGATACTGGGTGCGTGCATTGATGCTTGCGGCCCGCGATTCGAAGCGGGCTTTTTTGGTCACACAGAAAAGCAGGACGAATACAGATGAATGCCTCTCTCGAAACGCTGTTTCCGGATCACGTCCATACCGAAGACCACACGGTCACCGCGCTGAATCATCAGGATATCGTCGTCGCGTTGTCGGCGGCGCTGAAGACGCAGGACGTCGCGGTGCTGCACATGCTCTATCCGCGCACCGACGCGCGCACCCATCGCAGCCTCGACACGCTCGTCGACGTGCTGCACGGACACGGCCTGCATGAAGTCGCGGCTCTGATCGCGCGGGAAGCACACTATCTGCTTTTCACGGACCCGGTGAAGGCGTGGAAGGTGTTCCACGAAATCCGCAACGATTCGCTCGCGATCGGCGTGCATCTGTACTATCACGGGCTCGTCGGCGAAGCGGCCGAACGCGCGCTCGACAAAGACGCGCATCGCAAGGCCTGATGCTGTCAACGGACGATCGGCGGCGACACGCGCCGGCCGATCGCCCGTTGATGTTCGCGTCACTTCCTCAGCGCGCGCTCACGGCCTGAATGAATTCATCCACGTAACGATTGAACGCGGACGGATGCGCGAGGTTCATGCCGTGCGACGCACCGCGCACCGTTTCGCGGCGCGCATCGGGCAACCATCCCTGCAACGCCGTCACCGTGCGGTGGAACATGTCGGGACTTTTCTCGCCGTCGATCAGCAGCACCGGGCAGCGCAGGTCCGCCGCGTCCTCGGGCACGTAGGCGGGTAGCGGATCGCGGAATTGCCGCGCGAGCGTGTGCGCGTTGTCGGTCGCCATGCGGCGAAAACCCGGCGTGCTCATCGCCCAGAAGCCGGGACGGCTCACCGAATCGACGAACAGTTGCAAGCCTGCTTCGACCGCGCCGCTTTCTATCAGTTGAGCCGCTTTCGCGCGCAATGCGTTGACCGGCTCCGGCACGCTCGCTGGCGGACGTCCGGCGATCTGCAGCGGGCCGCCCGGATCGGCGAGCGTCAGTGTACGCACGTGTTCGGGATGGCGTCGCGCGCAATGATAGGCGACGCAACCGCCGCGCGAATGCCCGACCACATGCGCGGGCCCCGCGCCGAAACCAGCGATGAACTCCGCCACTTCATCGGCGTGGCTGCTCCAGCTGAACGGCAGGTCCGCCTCGCTATCGGTGACTGGCCAGTAATGCGTGAGACTGACCGCGACGCAGCGATAGCGCTTCGACAGACCCGCCAGTTGCGGCTGCCAGTAGCGGTAGTCGCACAACGAGCCGTGCACGAACAGCAGCGGTTCGCCGTTGCCGGCCTCGATGTAACGCATGCGCAAGCCGCTACGTAGGTCGATGAAGGATGGTGAGGACAGCGACGAAGCGGAGACGGATTGATTCACGGTTGGTTTACGGACAGCGCGGCGTCGGGGCGCGGATGTGCGCGGGGCGGGCAACGGGCATTGAGAAGCGGGCGTATCGGCGGCTCGGGAAACGGGACGCGACGCGTATTGTCACATAGGCTCCGGCGACGCGTCGGGTAGATGTCCGCAAGGTGCCCCGACCACGCTGGAGATGGTCGGGGCGGCTGCTCTGTGTGTGCTGCCGGAACCGACAATGGCGAGCAAGGCTGGATGTGTTGTGTTCGGCGTCCATGGCTCAGATACCGCTTCGGCGGGTTTGCGTCAAATCTGGACGGGCCAGGATACTGCCACACTGATCCAGCAGGGCACGAGCAAGCTGGCCGCGACGATGAAAGCACCACCTGACATGGCGCACAATATCGGCCTGTCGATCGATATGGTCGTGCCATTTGGCTTCGCCGGCTCGGTCAAGGCTGCACGCGCGGCCAGCGTAACGATGGGCCGGATCAGACTGAAGGAGCATGAAGCAAAAACGCTGAACGGGATCGGCGGCCATACGCTTTTGAAGCATGTCGGAAAAGATGAGGCGTGGTTGCGACAACGGCTGATAGACGAACCCTGGATACCAGCAGCGACGTCATTTAAAGACCAGAGAACGGCTGAGAGAGCAATTTCGAAAGTGATGATGGCCGACGCCGACCGGATTCGTCTGTGGGCGCAGTCAACCGGAATGCGTGCCCCGCTGCGTATAACAAAACACGTATCCGGAGATCTCGGTTATGGGGTCGTCAGAAGAACGGGCCGGCTCGTGAAGGGAAACAAGATTCTGGTTGTGCTCAAGCGTGAAACCTACAATGGCATGCCGTATTACGTCCTAACGGCTTTCGTCGGTCTGTGAGAAAAGCGCTTATGAAAGAGAATCCACTGTATCCCGAACTTAATCAGCTTTTTGGTGTGTACCTCAACGAGGATTGCTCGTACTGGGGAAGCACCATTGAAGCTATCGTAGGTTGCTATAAACGGGATAGCTCCACAGAAAGCATCAAGGGCATCCTTGTTGAAATCGAGAGTTTCAGGAAGGCACATTCCGACCATCTGGACGCTGCGTTCGAAGAAGCATATGGCTCGCAGTTTGACCCTAAGTTGTGGAGTCATACGACTGCATCGTTTCTCGACGAATTGGAGCGCCTTCTGAGCGCGTAATCCACTGGTCGTCGCCGCGCGCGGAAGATTCGATGTCAGCCGGTGCATGCGCAATTTGGCAGGCAACCAACCCCCGCCCACCGCTCACGCGTCCCCGGCTTCGTCCACCCACCCCGCCGCTGCCGCCGCCCCAGCGCCGCGCACCGCGCAGGTCAGCGGTTCGTCGGCGACGTGCACGTCGAGGCCGGTTTCCTCACTCAAACGCCGCCCCAGATTGCGGAGCAGCGCGCCGCCACCAGTCAGCACGATGCCCTTGTACGCGATGTCCGTGATGAGTTCGGCTGGGGCCGATTCGAGCCCGCGCTTCACCGCGCCGATCACCTGACTCAGTGGCGCTTCGATCGCCTCCGAAATATCGCGGTTGCTAAGCTGCACCGTGCGCGGTAGCCCGTCGTCGACGCTGCGGCCGGTTGCGTTGATCTGCTCGAGCGGCACGTCGTGTACGGCCGAGGCGATGGCTCTCTTCACGTGCTCGGCGGTCTGCTCGCCGAGCAGCACACCGTACAGATTGCGCACGTAGCTGATGATCGCCGCATCGAAATTGTCGCCGCCGACGCGCACAGAGCCGCTATACGCGGTGCCGCCCAGCGCGATCACGCCGACCTCGGTGGTGCCGCCGCCGATGTCGACCACCATCGAGCCGGTCGCATCGCGCACCGGCAACCCCGCGCCGAGCGCGGCCGCGAGCGATTCGCCGATCAGGCTGACCTTCCACGCGCCGGCCGCCTCGGCCGCTTCGCGGATCGCGCGGCGCTCGACATGGGTCGCCGCGGCCGGCACGCACAGCGTGAATGCCGCGCGCCGGCTGAACAGCGAGCGCGGCCGCGCCATGTCGACGAATTGCTTGATCATGTGTTCGGCGGCGGCGAAGTTGGCAATGACGCCGTGGCGCATCGGCCGCACCGTTTCGAGATTGCGCGGCGCGCGGCCAAGCAGCTGGCGCGCCTCGGCGCCGATCGCGGCGATCCGTTTCGCCCCGCTCGCGGGCTGCGTCTCGAAGCACACGACGGACGGCTGGTTCAGCACGACGCCGCCGTCGTCGGTATAGATAAGGGTGTTGGCCGTGCCGAGATCCACCGCCACGGAGTGGCGGAACAATCGCTCAAAGAGCGGGTAATGCGGCGTCGGTCTGGCCATATGCAGGCTCTGATGTGTCGTTATCCGCCTTCTTGGGCGGTCTGGAAATGCGCCCCCGGGTCCCCGAAGCCGCGCGACACGCCCGCTGGGCGTTGCGCTTCCCGCGCGGCGGGGGTGATTTTCAAGCTATTGCCCGTATGACGGCAAGCTCATCAGAATCTTTAGGCCCGCTTTCTATCGGAGTTGTGTCAATCGCGCGACAGCTTGCCCAGTGCGCGTTCCAGCGCGTCACGGCCGAGCGCGACGCCGTCGGCCGTGATCGTATGGCCGACGCCGGGCAGCATGTAGGCGTCGACCGGGTAGCCGGCGGCGCTGAAAGCGTCGGCCGCGAATTCGAGTTCGCGCACCGGGATCACCTCGTCGTCCTCGCCGTGGACCAGCGTGAGCGGCGTCGCGCGGTTCGACGAGACGATCGGCGAGGCGAGCCGCCCCGAATACGCGACGACGCCCGCCGCGCCCTCCGCGCTAGACGCGACGTGATGCAGCGCCATGATCGAACCTTGCGAGAAGCCGACCAGCGCAAGCCGATCGAAAGACAACTGCCAATGCGCAAGCTCTGCATCGAGCACGCGGCGCAGCGCCGGATAGGCGGCGGCGACGCGCGCCTCGCGGTTCGCTCCGTCGACGTCGCGCAGGCTGAACCACTGGCGGCCACCGAAGCCGCCGTCGAACGGATCGGTGCCGTCGAGCGACACGAATGCGGTGCCGGGCAGCTCGTCGCTCCAGATATCGGCGAGCGGCATCAGATCGCGCGCGTTGCTGCCGACGCCGTGCATCAGCACGACGAGGCTCGTCGCGGGCGCGTTCTGCGGTGCCGTATTCGGCGCGCGCCGCCAGCCGTGTTCGAATTGCTGCCAACTCATGGTGGTGTCCTTTTTTCCGTGGTTTAGTGGCTCTGGCCGTGGTGGCTCAGCCCTAGCCGCGAGCATACGCCGCGTGCCGCATTCGCGTCGCCGGGAGCCGCATCGGCCGCGGCTGCGGCCGACGCCGGCGGGCGAATGCGGGTATGCTTTTGCGCATCGACGGACCCGCCGCCGCGCCGCACGGTCCGAGGCAAACCATCCGGAGAACGCCGTTTGAGCCAGCCCAACGCCGCGCCTGATTCCGCGTCGCCGCCGCCTCAGCCCCCCGCGCCACCGCCGCCGCCCGCGCCTCTCGAAGGCGGCCGGCTGGTTCTCGCGACGATCGCGGTCGCGCTCGCCACCTTCATGAACGTGCTGGATACGTCGATCGCGAACGTCGCGATTCCGACCATTTCGGGCAACCTCGGCGTCTCGGTCGACGAAGGCACGTGGGTGATCACCGTGTTCGCGGCCTCCAACGCAGTGGCGATTCCGCTGACCGGCTGGCTCACGCAGCGCATCGGCCAGGTGAAGCTGTTCGTCGGCGCGATCCTGTCGTTCACGCTCGCGTCCTGGCTGTGCGGCGTCGCGCCGACGCTGCCGATCCTGCTGCTCGCGCGGGTATTCCAGGGCGCCGTGGCCGGCCCGCTGATTCCGTTGTCGCAGGCGATCCTGCTCGGCTCGTATCCGAAAGAGAAATCGTCGACCGCGCTCGCGTTGTGGGCGATGACCGCCACCGTCGGCCCGATCGCGGGTCCGGCGCTCGGCGGCTGGATCACCGATAGTTATAGCTGGTCGTGGATCTTCTACATCAACATCCCGGTCGGCCTGTTCGCGGCCGGCGTCACGTGGATGATCTACCGCACCCGCGAATCGCCGACGCGCAAACCGCCGATCGACGTGGTCGGCCTCGGCCTGCTGATCACGTGGGTCGCGTCGCTGCAGATCATGCTCGACAAGGGCAAGGATCTCGACTGGTTCTCGTCGCCGGTGATCTCGATTCTCGGCCTCGTCGCGCTGATCAGCTTTGCGTTTTTCCTCGTCTGGGAGCTGACCGAGGAGCACCCGATCGTCGATCTGCGGCTTTTTCAGCAGCGCAATTTTCTCGGCGGCACGATCGCGATTTCGGTTGCATACGGGGTGTTCTTCGGCAATCTGGTGCTGCTGCCGCAATGGATGCAGGAGTATCTGAACTACCGCTCGATCGACGCCGGTCTGGTCACCGCGCCGCTCGGCATCTTCGCGATCATTCTTGCGCCGATACTCGGCCGCGTGCTGCCGCACTCGGACGCGCGCGTGATCTCGACGGTCGCGTTCGTCGGCTTCGCGATCGTGTTCTACATGCGCTCGAAGTACGTGATCGAGATCGACACATGGCACCTCGTGCTGCCGACGCTGCTGCAAGGCATTCCGATGGCGCTGTTCTTCGTGCCGCTGACGGCGATCATCCTGTCCGGCCAGCCGCAGAGCCGGATTCCGGCGGCGGCGGGTCTATCGAATTTCGTGCGCGTGTTCTGCGGCGCGGTGGGCACGTCGATCGCGGGTACCGCATGGAACAACCGCACGATCCTGCATCACGTGCGGCTCACCGAACAGGCGTCGGTCGACAACCCGTTGTTCGCGCAGCAGATCGACAACACGCAGTCGGTGCTGCATCTGAGTCCGCAATCGGCGGATGCGCTGTTCGATTTCACCGTGAACACCCAGGCCGCGATGATGGGCCTGAACGACATCTTCTTTGTGTCGGCGATCATCTTCGTGCTGATCATTCCGCTAATCTGGATCACGCGGCCAGCCAAAGGCGGCGGTGGCCCGGATGCGGCCGGCGCGCATTGACGCAGCTTCGGTCGCGCGCGACGGCGACGCTCGCGCGGTGGCTGGGGAGTGGCCGCGAGCTTGCGTCAGCGGAAATAGCGCGCCGGCGTGTCGCCGAACGCATCGCGAAACACCGCGATAAACGACGACACGTCGTTATAGCCGACTTCGAGCGCCGCCTGCGTGACGCTCTCACCGGCGCTGAGATGTTCGAGCGCGGCTAGCAGGCGCAACTGCTGGCGCCATTGCCCGAAGGTCTGCCCCGTTTCCTTCGCGAACAGACGCGCGGCCGTGCGCGCGGTCACGCCGGCGGCCGCGGCGAGTTCCTCGAGCACCAGCGATTGCGCGGGATTCGCGCTGAGCGCCTCGGCGATGCGCTGCGCGCGCGGATCGCCCGGCCAGTTCAGGCCGAGCGGCGCGGCGGGCAAGCCGGCGACGCGATCCAGCAGCACCTGCAGCAGACGGCGGGCGGGTTCGTCGGGAGGGTGATCGTGCGGCAGATCGGCCGCGGTGGCGAGCAGCGCCTGCACCAGCGTGTCGGGGATCAGCGCGCCGGTCTGCGTGGGCAGCGGCGCGGGGTCGAAGGCGGGGTCTAAGGCGGGATCGGCGGTGGCGTCCATCGCGGAACCGATCGCGACGTAGAGCGAATACAACTGCACGGGCCGCCTCGCGTGCAGGCAGTGCGGCGTATTCGCGGCAATCCACAGCGCGCGGGCGGGCGGGACGACCCAGCGGCCGGACTTCGTGCGCACCGTCAGCACGCCTTCGCTGACGTGAATCAGATGCGCGCGCCGATACGCGCGCCACGGCCCGTCCAGCGTCGCATGGCGCTCGCCGACCACGAAGACCGCTTGCTCGATGCCGTCCGGATCGAAGGCTTCCGTCATGGTGTCTGCTCTGACGCGGGACGTCCGCGAAGGGAGCAAGATTAGCACGCGCGCGGGGCCCGGTTGCGGGGCGGCTTCACACGGTCCGGCAACCTCGAGCGCGGCCCCGCCCGAGACCCGGCCTATCCTGCCCGCCTCACCAACTGCTCCAGCACCGTCCGATACGAGGTCGTCCCGACCACCCGCTCGTTCACGCCATCCTCGAAATCGATCCATCCCGAGTTGAAGCCGTCGAGCATCTCGATCCGCGGCGCGGGCCATTCGGTGCCTTGGGCCTGAAACTGCGCTTGCCACTGCTCGCGCGGCACCGTGCGCGCTTCGACCGGGCGTCCGAGCAGGTCGCCGAGCATCTCGGCGATCTCGCGCTGCGTATAACGCCGCGGCCCCTCGATCTCGATCACGCGTCGCCCCTGCCACGACTGCGTGAGCGTCTGTGCAACGACGTGGCCGATATCCGCTGTCGCGACCATCGGAAACGCACGGTCGAGCGGCTGCAAAAAGCTCGGCATCACGCCGGATGTGCGGGCCGGCGCAATATCCCACCGCGAGTTCTCCATGAACCAGGCCGGCCGCAGGATCGCGGTTGGGATCGACAGACCGGCGAGCGTCTGCTCGAGAATATGCACCTGCGTGATCAGGCCGAGCCCCGTTTCGCGCTGCCCGCCCACCGACGACAACGCCGCCACCCTCCCCGGCCGTGCCTTCGACAGCGCCTCCTTCAGCACCGCGGCCGCCGCATGCGCGTTCGGATAGCCGGGCAGCGGCGCGAAGTTCGGCGCGATCATCACGAACACGCCGGCCGTGCCGCGAAACGCGGCGGTGAGCGCGTCGGCGTCGTCGAACGACGCGATCGCGACTTCGGCGCCGCGCTCGCGCCACGGCGCCGCCTTGCTTTCGTCGCGCAGCACGGCGCGCACCGCGTGCCCCGCGTCGAGTAACGCGCGTGCCGCCGCGCCGCCCACCTGTCCTGTCACACCGGTAATTGCAAACATGCTTCTCTCCTCGATGACGGCGGATGCCGTGATGGGAGGAATTCTCGGTGTGGCGCGGCGATTTCGCGAGAGCGTGGATGTCATTTGTTTAGTGACTTGATGTCATCCGCTCGGCGCGTCGCTTGTCAGAGAACAGGGCCGGCCACAACACGTAAAACGTATTTGCGCCGGCCCCTGGTCCGCTAGCTAAATCTCGTCGTGCGCCTCGCCTGCATCATTTGCCGCGTCATCGAGAAGGTCTGCCGCATCACGACGCGTGAGTCGCTGATTCGGAAGGCCTTCGCGTCGAGCGCCAGAGAGGTGAATAGCTCGTGATCACAGTCATTGATGCGCCGGTAGTCTTCGCCGGTATGGAGCAGGACTTCCAGCAGCCTGCGCTGTTGGTGTCTCTCCTGTGCGGTTATGGCCATTGCACCAGCCACCCCTGATGCTCTCGTTTATCGTTGTGCTAGTCGAGCAACGCATGCCGCATTGGGCCTGCCTCGCCTGGCCAAGATCTACAGCCTCCGTCATTCCCTATCCGCTGGCTTGACCATCCCCTCCAGCCGATAAAACTCGATCTTGCGATAGAGCGTGCTGCGCGAAACGCCAAGGGCGCGTGCGGCCTGCGCAAGGTTGCCATGTGCATTGTGCACGGCGCGTGCAATGGCTGAACGTTCCGTAGCCTCCAGACTTGCGTTCTCGTCCCGCAGTGAAGGCATGGCCCCGGACATCGAGATGTCATCGAGCAACTCGGCAGGCAAATCGTCGAGCGACACGGCAGTTTGGCTCGACGTCAAAAGCATATAAAGGAGAAGAAAGTAACGAAGCCGTCCTCAGTTGGCGTTCAGGGATGAAAGCGAGGGGTCATCCGCAGCAGCGATGTGTCGCAAAATCGGACGCTGACAGAGGATCGACGTTGGCGGGATGTCTGAAAATGGGACGCATCGAGTGTGAAGGGCTCGATTGCATGCATGTGGGATGGAGTCGTCGCACAGAGAGTGAAGTGCGCGATGTCGGCCAGAAAGACCGACGCCTGGATAGATCCAGGGCTTGAAAGAGAGTGATGGCAGGGGAAGAAGGATTCGAACCTTCGAATGCCGGAATCAAAATCCGGTGCCTTAGGCCAGCTTGGCGACTCCCCTACGTAGGGGCGAGATCCTACCAGAGGATTCGCAAAGAGCAAAGGGTTCTCGCAGATCCGGTGAGATGGGTTCGCTCAATGGTGATCCACCGGTCGCGGCCTGAGCGGCTCACCTCCCCGGCATTCGAGTGCCGCCCGGTCCCAGCCGCCGAGATCCGCGGCCGCTTGATACGTGCTCTCGAGAAAAGCCAGCAGCGCTTGCTCGGGGTCGTTCGACGTGCGGACGCTTTCGTACGGAAGGATGAATTCGCCAAGCTTGTCGTCGAAATAGGCGCCGCCCGGCTGGGGTGTTGCGTTGGAAAAGCCGTCAGGCGACGGGTAAGCGTAAGAGTAAAACGCCGGGAAAGGTGTCGCCGGTCCCCCCGGCCAGAACCCGGCCGACGATACTTCGTGGCTGTAGGCTTCGCGCGTCACTTCATCGGGTAGCGCTGGAACGCCGCCGGGATGGAGAGGCGCGCGGCGTCCAGAAAAACGCGTCACGGCGAGATCGAAGCTACCCCAGAAAAAATGAACCGGGCTGACCTTGCCGATATAACCGGTACGAAACCGCTCAAGCACACAACAGACCGTGACGAGCGCTCGAAAGAAGCGGCTCACGGCATCCGCGTCGTACGGGCGCGCTGCATGGTCGTCCTCGAACGGCACGGGGTTCGGGATCTCGTTGGGTCGGCCGTGAAACACGGGCTTGCCTCCGAGTTGCGCAACCAGATCCAAAAAGTTCGCGTGGAATTGTGCAACCGACATCGGGGCGAGCGCAAAGTGCGCCTTGCGTCCATCGGCAGCGCTGCCGAGCACGCGATGTTCGAGCAAGTCGAACTCGATCTCCACGCCGCTGGCATCGGGGATAAGCGACGTCGTCAGGCCACGCGCGCTGACGTACAACGTAGCGTGCCACGAATGATTCAGCCATGGGGTTCGGGCGAGCTTGTACTTGCCGGCGATTTGCGTGTAGAGGTGCAACGCGGCGCACGTGTCGCGCCAGGCGTCGTACGGAATATCAGTCCAGTTCGCGCTCATAGCGGCTCCATCACAAATTCGTCTGTGTCATCGCCAAATGACGCGCGCCCTAGTCCTTCAAGGTGCGCTGGTCGCTGAATGACCTTACGCCAGACGCAAAGTCTTGTCACCTGTCGCGCAATCCGGTGGCTACCGGTTGCGCAGGCCTGCTCGCCCACAAGGTTCAGCCGAGCGCGGTCTTATCTGTGCACGCTAAAGTCTGCGGAAAAGACCGCTCTAACGTCCGTCGTTACGTCGCGGTCACCTCCGGAAACCACGGATAAAGTCTGCGGGGACCCAATCGCAGACGCTTAACTACGGAGAATCCAGGAACATAAAGTGTGCGGGAAGCCCTCGGACGGCCGATACGTGAATATAAAAAATCGGACCACATCAAATTCATTTTGCAGCGCAACAACCCGTAGCGACAACCCGGAAGTGGCTGCGCCAACTGCGCCCTGCCACGCTCAAGCTAACGCATCAGGAAACGCACGAAGACAGTTTTGACGCGAGCGTCGGTTACGAGGTCATGTGCGGCATCATCGGCCAGCGCATCGCCCAGCTCGCCGCAGCAATTAACGACGAATTGCACCGACCGGCACCGGACGCGCAGCGCGTCGAACTGCTCGAATTCCAGCAGACGGAACTGTGCCGTCTCCGCGACGAAGTGAGGCCCGATGACGCCCGCACCATCGCGCGGCACATCGCCCATTTCGGCCGGATTGTGCGCGAGCACGACGACGGACGAACCGGCGCGACGAACCCGATGCCGCTTCCACGCTGAACACCGTGTGGTGCATTTTGCACCACGTGGCAAAGCCTTGTCCCGTATGGGCTTCAAGCAGCTCGCCGGTTTTTTGACCGGCCGGGGTCACTTCTTTGTGGTGCACGGCAAAAACCCATGACCGGCGCGGGTTGGCGGCCGGTTTGCACGCGTTTTGTTGCGTGCGTCATGTCTGTGTACTTCTACAAGGGGATCTCGATGACGAACCGCGACGTGCAATTGAACAATGCGACGCCCGCACCGGCCGACCAGCCACACGACGAACATCGCGCGATCGCCGACGCGTGGCTCCAGCGCGCGCTCGCCGGAATCCGGCAAATGCACCTCGATGAGGACGCACGCCGCGAGGTGGCGAGGGGGATTTTCTAGCGGCACGGCGTCGGCTCACGGCCAGCAATGAATGAAGCAAATTGAACGGCGACGACGCAACGCTCGCCGACGCCATAAAGCACAAACCCGGCGCGCGGCCGGGTCTGTTGTTTCGACACCAATGTTCAGTCGCGATCGTCAACCACGAACACGATGTACACCGATCGCCCTGCTAGACCGTCTACAAAGTCCCGGGCTACAGCAACGCTCTCGTCGGCACTCTTGCCTTCGTAGGACCAGTTTTCGTAAGTTGACTCGAATCGGCCGAGGCCGTGTAAAAACGTCTGGGCCGGCAGGCCGGAAGAGCACCTGTGAGACCGCGTCTGCGCAGTTCCGGTTTGCCAGCGACTGACCGGATCGCGTTATGCGAGCAATCATGGTCAGGCGTGAGATCACACGCCTGCCAGCTTCATCGCTCGCAATGTCTTTGCAAATCCGAGAATCCTGATGACGCGCTTGAGGTTGTATGCCAGCACATGCAAGCTCATTTCAGTCGATACGTACCCAAGCCTGCGCGTCTGGAAGTGGGTTGAGCCCATCCAGTGCTTCAGTGTGCCGAACACGTGTTCGACCGTTCGACGTCGTATTGTCATGGCGTCAAGCTGGCGATCAAGTCTGAGTTGCATTCTCTCGAGTACCGCTTCGTGTTCCCACCGGCGAATGCGCCGGTAAGGAGCCGGCGTGCACTGGTTTCTGAGCGGACAGCGCGGACAGGCGCTGCTCCAGTAGGTCCGCAGTTTCAGCAGATTGGCACTCTCAAAGGACGTGTACCTGTATATCGCACGTTGACCCGCCGGACACAGGTACTGGTCATCTTTGGCGATGTAAATGAAGTCGGCCCGGTCGAACCGACCGTCAGCCTTTGCACCGGAGGTTTGGCTCTTTGGCACCAGCGCCGCAATACCCGCGTCGTCGCACGCCTTGA
>NZ_JBFPKG010000119.1:0-5405 GCF_040948665.1 Paraburkholderia sp. BR14320 | reverse complement strand
CAGCAAGGGCGACCGAACTCTATGAACGCAAGCTCCAGCAGTTTGTGCGCGTGCCGGTGCTGATCGTTGATGACTTCGCACTCAAACCTCTTCGTGCGCCCCACGACGAAGACTTCCATGACCTGATCGCCGCCAGGTATGAGCGCGCGGCGACGATCTTGACGTCAAATCTCGACTTCAGCGAATGGGGAGACGCGTTCCCCGACAACCGCATCCTCGGTGCTGCCACGCTCGATCGGCTACGGCATGGCGCCTACCGTGTCGTCATTGAGGGTGAGAGCTTCCGCAAGCCGAAACCGATGCCCGAAAACGGCGAAAACGCGGTTGCCAAATCAGGCAAAAAAACGCATTCTTGAGTCCCTTCGAAATCGCGTTTCGGGGCCATTCCAGGTGGCCTCATTACGCCGATCATCCCCGGCTCGATTACGCCGATCCGTGACAGGTGCTGAGGACTGTACGAAAACTCCTGCTATGGGCCAGCCCTGTCTGGCAGGATCTTTTGCTACCCACACACTAAACGAAAATCGAAGGTCACTGAGCGATCACAAAAGGAGAATTGCTATCACGTGACATCGGCGGGCTGCATTATCCTCCGTCGCAACGCCACTTTGGACCGTATGGTGAATGCGATGTTCGTAGCGACCCAACGTACGATAGGAGTTTTGTTTTTGGCGGTTCACGTTTTTGGGGGCTCAGGAAAGAAAGACCAATCTCTCTATTCCCGAGAATTGAGGATGGAAGTTGAGAACGTACACCACTTGGGAACGTCGACTTCCGGTGCAATGTGAAAGCTCTTACTTCAGTTCGATACCGGACAACGTTTGTTCAAAGAGGATACACATCGATCTCCGCGATAACCGGTTAAGAGGTCATCTTATGCAGACAGTGCTTATCGTATTGGCAATTGCTGTATTAGCGTGGGCGTCCGACCATCACCGTTTTGTTAAGGGTTGGAAAGTGCACGAGCATAAGCGCCGGAGAATACGGAGAAGTGCTAGCCAGCCAGGGTTGCAGGCAACCGCTGCTAGTCGCTTGCCAGACGACGGAAACGGTTGAGCCAGCCGAAGCTGCGCTCGACCACCCAGCAGCGCGCACCAGCACAAAGCCGGTTTTGCCCTCCGGCAGCCTGATGACTTAAGCTCAATGCCTTCGTCCAGTGCCGCTTGCGCGGGCTCTTCGCCAGTGTATCCGTGGTCGGCAAACGCCACCTTGAGCGTCTGGCCCGTTGCCTGCTGAACCTGCCGCGCCATCTCTCTGACCTGCGCGCGCGCCTGTTCCTTGCCCAGCGCACACGTACCGCGAGTAATTGCTTCAACCTGTCCACCGCCGTATGCACGCGCTTGGTTGACCTCGACGATCCTGAGCAACCCGGATGATGGAACGCAGGTCGCTCAGCATGGCCCCGAAACAGCTTGCCTGAATCCAACGCTGCGTCTGCTGATTGACCAACTCCCACGGTGGAAAGCCGTCGTAATGCTTCAGCCTCTACTGCGACAGCGGCGGGCGTTTGATATACCGGCCAGGGTAGTTCACGTTGCGGATATGGCTGTCCGACGATGGCGCAAAATGGACGATCCATGGCTTGCCGTAGTGACGATCCAGCCAGCGGCTCCACGCCACTTTTGTCGGGCACTACGTTTTCAGCTCCTGCGGCGGAACCAGCGCGCCGTAGATGCCGCAACAGATCGACGATTGCGTAGCGCCACATCGGGATGACCTGTGCCTTCACGAAATACATCGACTTCCACTGCTCGCCGTCGGGCGTTAAGCCCCCGCAGGTCACGCTCAGATGGACATGCACGTTCCATTGCAGGTCGCGCCCGAACGTGTGCAGCGCCGTGAAAAACACCCCAAAACGTTGGATCCGTGTCCAACTTTTGGGGTGCAGTTCAGTTTGCGGGCTGGGCGCCTTCAGCAGCGCGCGGTTCAGCCTGAATACCTCCCACAGCGCCGAGGGCATCGTCAGCCTGATGTGCTGCCAGCGCGTTTGCGGCGGCCTCGCCGTTTGCGTGGCGATCCATTGGTCCGTCGCCTTCTTGCCGCACGTGGGGCAGAACCGGCTCTTTCAGCTGAAGCACACCTTCTTGCGATGCGGGCAGGCTCCGTTCGAGCAGCAGTGGCTCGCGTAGCCCATTACTTCCAGTCCGCAAGCCAGCAGGCGCACCACGTTGTCCACCACCGCCGAGCGGATCTCATGCTCATGCTTTTTGAAATACCGCCACCAGGCCTCGCCGGTCTGCAGCAGCTGTTTGATCGGACTGACGGTTCTGATGATCAGTACCTCCCCGCGACACCTCCGACTCTACCATCCCCCGCTCGCGGGCAACGGCGCGCTTGCCAGCGGCGTTGGCCTTCGCATACCGACGGTTCTAGTTGCCGCGCAGCGGCTTACCTTGTTCTGTAAGGGACTGCTGGGTTTTTGTAGGGGCGACTCAACCACATAGCAAAGCGCCGCACGGAGGCGGCGCTTTGCTGACTGAAAAGCTACTCCCACTACCCACACGGAATGCGGACGACACGGCCGACGTCATGAACGGCGCCCGCTCGGCTTCATCGGGCAGTGGGCCGCGACCGGGCACCTCACTCGTCGTCGGTCGGCGCCAGTTCCCAACCGGCGTTTTCACCGTTGCGGGATAGCGGATTGACCTCGCCGACATCGGTGGGTAGGTCGGCCGGGGCGAAGTTGTAGCTGTAAAGCTCGTACAGCACCTGTTGCATTGGCGTGTAGTAGACGATGGAACGGCCGACAGGCTCGCCGGAGGAGATGATCCCGATCAGTTGCCGTTCGTAGGTGACGACCGGTCCGCCGGAGTCGCCGTTGTCAATGCTGCTGAGCTCGGACGAGTGCGCGGCATTGATGTGCTCATAATTCGGTCTCCAAACTCCCTCCTCGAGAGACATGCCTTGCCACACGCAGCGGACTCCGGTGCGCCAACCGCTTGTGCAGAACCGTTCATACGGCGCGTCCGACCACCCGGTAACAGCAAGGCGCGCTTCCTGCCCGGCGCGCGGCATGAAGACCTGGTTATTCGCAAGGGGCGTATAAGTCTGGACCGGGCTGCAGAAGGCTGCGCTGTGAGAGGTGGAGGCGCATTGCAAGGACCTCGGATTCGGCTTGGGCGATACCCGCACAAGCTCGATGTCCGAGGTAGCCGACTGCCACACGACGTTGCCGATGGCAACGGTACCCACCTGGATGGTCGCGTACATCGGCGCGCAGTGCTTGGCAAGCACGAGCCATCGTGTCGCACGTTGGTAAGGCGTCAGTCTGTGGAGGATGCTCTTTGGCACCAACACCGCCCCTACGCTGCATGATCCAGAGGGAACGCTGACCTTCGAGCCAGAGATGACCGGCAGGACGGCGCGGTCGGGATTGCGAGGCTGCACGACGTCCGGGGTTTGCGCCGTGGCGACCGAGGATGCGAAGGTCGTGGCGATGCCCATTGCGAGGGATGCCACACGCTTTTGCAGTGGTAAGGTTTTCATCAGGGATCGAGTCCTCTCAGGGATGTCGGGATCGGGGAAAGTGGTGGTTCGCGAGGCCCATTTCAGGCCTCCGGCTCGCCTTCGTCGGCACCATGCCGGCCGGGGCGGCGTCGGGGCCCATCTCGGGGCCCTAGGTTCAGCAGACCAGTTCGTTCGGGTTCGTCTGCATGTCTCGCTCCTCAGGGACACGGATTTTTGCCACTTTTATCGGCGTTGTTGCATTTAGTCCCCACGCAGCGGCTTACCTTGACGACGAAGGTAGGCACAGCGCTCCAGCACCCCCGTTCGGGGGAAACATACCTTTGGTGCAAAAAATGGCGGTTGGGTCCGAAAAGATTCAAAAAATCAAAGGTCCTGAGGCCCGGTGCTGTTATGCGTCTACGCACTGCGCGACGAACTGAAACAGCTGTGCTTCTGCCGCAAACCCGCCTCGGCACAAAAGGCCTACGAGCGGTGGTTCAAGCAAGCCCGGCAAAGCGGGATTGCCGCTCTGACATTGTTCGCCCAGCGTCTGCAAGGCTATTGGCAGGGCTTGGCGGCCCGTTGCCGGCGTCCGTTCAATACCAGCGTTGTCGAGGACATCAACAACACCATCAAGGTCATTAAACGTCGCGCTTACGGGTAGCGCGACGAGAAATATTTCTTCCTCAAAATCCGCACTGCGTTCCCCGGTAGTCCTCGAGGAACCAGAAACTTGCCAGTAAGTCCCTGCAATTCCTACACCCCGATTTCCACCGGAAGCCTGAATGTTCAACATTCCGCGGATTGTTATGAGCCAACTCGATAGAAGCACTGCGTAAATGCGCGGGTCATGCAGAACACGTCCGCCGAGGACTGCTGGCTCCAGCCTCAGCAATCTCGCTAAGATAAACATCGACTTGGTGAGTCAGTTTGGCCCGCGCACCTTCGCTTCGGACATCGGCCAATGTCACATTTCACCTCGCGCCGCTGAGGAATGTGGGATTTCATTTTGTCATTACCTAGTTTCTCGTAGGCATTATGCGAAGCTCAATGACCAGTCGCTTTGCTCCGCGGCGTGACTCCCATGCCCATTTTCCCCGCTGGGCCCGCAGTAGTAGGTAGAAGTATCGAAAGGGTCCGCAGGACTTGGAATTGAGTACATTTGGATCGGAACCTCAGTCGCCTGCGCCGCCACCCCCATTAGAGCAATGGACAGCAGGCCACCACATAGCACTCGCTTCATATTTTTCATAGGCACTCCATATTGGAACACGTTAATACACCGTAATTTATTTGCCCTCGCCGCACTGGCCGCCGCACGTTACGTATCTTACGAAATTCTCTGCGCAATCACTAGAAGGAAGGGGCATCAAATATATTGATGCCGATGCTGCTCATCATGGAGGTCGGTGCTGAGAGATCGTGGCGCGAGCTTGTCGTTCGAGGCATGAGGAAAACCAAAGGTATCCGTACGTCCCGCATCCACGTCTTTGCAGTCTTGGCGGTCCTTTTCCATGATCTTCGAGGTTCCATTGCCTGCACTAATTGCTGGCTTAGGCTCCTGCCGCTCTCAGTATCCGGCTGTCTGAATTGCTCACGCACCTCTTCGCGATGCTTCCGGGCGGCGGAAAACGGCCCCTACTACACGACTCTCGCATACCATTCATAACGCTTGTGAAGTCGGGGGGGCTTGAGATCCCCATCAAAGATTTTCCTAAAGGCATAAATTGTCTTTATTTGATATCGCCCCTGCTATTGAGGTATAAATTACGACAGCGATTTATTGGGGATCAGAGAATGCAGTCTATTCGAAAAATAGGCCATTGTTATCACCTAACAGGTTGCTGAAGTACCGCTGAAACACGTCATCGCGCAGAGTTCGTGAAGCGTTGATAGATGAACCACCACTTGCCCACTGGAGATCATGCGCGGCGCCGACACGTTCACCGAGAGTTTGT
>NZ_JBFPKG010000118.1:0-5561 GCF_040948665.1 Paraburkholderia sp. BR14320 | reverse complement strand
GGCCCGGCAACGCTCGGGGAACGCCGGAGCCCGATCGACAGGTCAACGCCAAGGCAGCTCGGCCAATCCCAGCACGGGTCAGATCGGTCCGACGTTCGAGGCGTATTTTGGACTGAGTATCCCAGCAGTGGTGGCCGGCATCGCGGTCAGCGTCCATATCGAGGTTGGCGCTATCGAAATCGCCGGACGCCAGCTGTTGCCATAATGCGAGCGCGGCGCGCGCGGCAGCCGGCACATGGTTCGCTGGTGTCGTCTGGGCGGCATACGGCGGCAGGCCGCCGGCGCTGTGTTCGATCGGCGTCGTGGGCTGCGTTTCGTAACCGGCATTGGGCTGGGCGGCAGCGCTGCGGGTAGGCGGACGCCGGCGGCGCTGTAGTGAATTGCGCATGCACCGGCTGGGCCAGTTGCAGTTCGTTCGGATAGATGATGCCGAACACGGCCAGATAATCGGCCGCATTGGAAAAGCCCTGCCACAAGCATTGCTGCAATTGCTGCAGCACGTCGCAGATGTGGACCGCCTGGTCGGTGGCGGCAAACGCCGTCAGCGCTTGGCCATTGGTGCCGGGCTGAGGATCGGGAAAGCTGGGATCTTTGGGCGGGCTCTTGCTTCCGCACACCGTGCCGCCCGTGACAATACACAGTATCACAATGCCGACGAAGATCAGCGCCATCGCGAGATAACTCCAGCAGGTCTTGCTCTTGGTTTCCTCGCTGTCGGAATTGGACGGACCAGCGCCCGGCGGCGAGCCTCCATTGCTGGCCGGTTTGACGCCGGTGTCCACCGGTGGAAAGGCATCTGGATTAGCGGCCTTGCGTTTCTCCAAAGCAAAGCTCAGCGGCGCGGGAACCGCGGGCAGATCGAAGACGGCCAGCAGTTCCAGATGGCGCAGCAGCTTGCTGTAGCCCGTCTGCAGGTCCGGAAGCGGTGGCGCTATTTTCGGATCGTAGGTAGCGGCAAGGCTGTCATTCAGCAATTCCGCGATCGATGGCGGCAATTGTGGTGGCAGGCTTGGCGCGCCCCAGCGCAGTTGATGCGCCAGCTTGCTCAGCGTCGGCAGGCCGGGGCGGTGATCGCGCAGCCAGGCTCCGCCGGCGTACTTGGCCAGGCGGCCACGATAGGGATGGGCGCGGCGCGGACCGCCGACGGTGCGCGATTGCCAACTGCTGCCAACCACGTTGCCGCTGTAACCGGCCAGCACGCCAAAGGCAAAGGCGCGCGCGCCGCTGGCCTTACCGGCCTTCGTCGTGATGTTTCGCACGAAGGCGTCGGTGCGGCGGGCCAGGAACAAATCGCCCCAGTCCCAGTCAGCTATTTTTTTATCATCCTGGCGCGGGTGGCGGGTCAGGTAGCGTGGCGGCGACATTTGCGCGGGCAAGGCCTGGGCGGCGGTGATCACCTGCGTGACGCGATGTTCCAGTCCGGCGAGTAGCGCGTTGGCTTGGTTAAACTTCGCGACGGCGTCTGGCGCACCCGGATCGGTCAACGACGATTCCAGCGCAGCGCGCGCGGTGCCGACATCGGCATACACCTGAAGTCCTTCGCGCCACAGGTCGGCTGCGGTCTGCAGCATGTCCAGCTCAGTATTGTTGCTGGCGGCGTGGGTCAGCAGATGATCAGTGACCGCACCCAGCGCGGCCAGGTCGCCGTCCAGTTGGAGCACATGCAGCGTGCGTGCCTGCTCTTTTTGCTCGGCCGGATTGCTATAGCTGGTTTGCTTCAGCAGCGCGTGCAACTCGTCCAGCACGGCCAGGTGGCCGAAATAATCGATCATCGCATCCTCGGCTAAATAACGTTTCAGCTTGGCTTCCGGCTCTACGCTTACAAATGAAACGGCGATCGAGCCCATACTAGTTGCAAAATGAGCTTGCATTCGGCACCGCTAAATTCCACTCCCGCTGACACACGCAAATTGCGAATTCCTGCACACCGACCCGGGCGCCGATCGCGATATGAAGTTATAGGAGGTCCAACGCCCTTTTGCCTCCGTACATTTTGTTATTTCCAAAAAACATTGGATAACATTGTCAATTAGATCGCAACTTAAGCCAATGTTATTGACGAATTTAGGAATACTACATGTCATCGCCTTGACTTTTTTCGGTTGCTAGCAATGCGGCTTATTCCTGGGGTGAGCGCTCGGCCTCCTCGGCCAGGGGAGCCGATTTGGTTCAGCTGCTAACGTTGCGCTGCTCGGCATTCGGGACGAAAAAGGTCCGCCGTGTTCGGTCCGCTTTCGGGTCCGATTGTCATCGACGGAGTGGCGCTTCAGACAGGGACATGGCATTTTCCTTTTCCGCGTTGCCGGTTTGATAACGGAGTTACGAAACTAGCAACAGTGGCAGGTGTGACAGGACAAACGCGGCGTCCTAGCCGCACGCTACCGCGGCCCAGTACGCACCGGACGCTAGAGAAAGGATATGTTAGTCGAAGCAAATTGCAAGGGTTGCCGAAATCCAACTGCGTCGAAAGCCCAAGCATATGGTGCGACGGCCGTCGTAATCGTGAATGAGCTGCATGCCGCAGTACAAGCCTCACGCGTTGCGGCGATCCCCGCGTACATTGCACCTGCAATGCACAGGGCACCATCGTTCGTGAGGTATGTAGAGCTGGCAACCCAACCACTACCTTCTCATCATTTTTTCACGAATCCCAATGGGCTCGATTCAGCCGGATGCAGCATCAGTAGCCGATCGAATGCCGTCTCAGTTCTCTGGAGTGTTCTCTGATTTCGAAAGCGCGGTCGAATTGGCGACTCCCCCAAACCGAGCATTTCACGCGCGAAGCCCCGTTGCAACTTGCCGATCACACCGGCACCAATGACCGTTATGTCGCGTTGAAGGGTCCGACAGATCAACGCGGTCATTGACCGCTTCTGGCCGAGGGCGTGTGAAAACACAAAAGTACTCGGTTTTCGGATGTCGCTTTACCCTTCCCGAGTCGCCACCAGCCCGTTACGGGGCGATCTGAAGGGTCGACTTTTAAGAAGGCCTGAGGCAGAACGGGTTTTCACACGCCCTCGGCCGATTGCTGCCTGATGGCGTTCAAGGCTGAATCGCGTTGCCGCCGAGCATCTGCATCAAGGTCTTCGCGTTTCGCTGACCCTGGTCCTCCCAGTTATTGTTGAACACGACGTGCGTGCGCTCGACCAGTTTCGCAATCTCGATGATCTGCTCGGCCAAACTGCCCAGTTCCTCGTCGTTGTAGTCGTAGTTAAAGCGTGACGAGGCCGCCGGCGCATCCTTGATGTTCCACGTTTCATGATTGCGGCCGTGCAGCCGGATGAGCGCAAGACTCGGGTTTGTGACCTCCCGCACGCTGGGGATCGAATTGGCCGTCGTGTTCGGTTCGTCGACAACGACGTTGACGAAACTGCGATCGCACTCCATCGCGAGCGTCGCCTCGCGCGCCTTTCCGGAGAACCAGGACTTGTGGCGGAATTCAGCAGCGAGCGTGAAGCCTTCCATCACGTCGGCGCAATGCTCAACGTGTGCGCGCCCGTCGGCGTTGTTCGTGACCCAGGGTGCGAACTGGAAATGCACGGCGCCAAGCTTACCTGCTTTCCGCAGCGGCTCGATCGCCTCGATGTATCGTCGCCACAGCTCTCGAAGAACTTCGCCCGGCGTGTCCTTGTAGTACAGGTTTTTCTTGTCGCTGGGCGGCAGCGCGGCCTGGATGTCCTTGGGGAGCCTGGTTCGGTCTGTCTGATGTCCCGTAAAGAGGCGAAACGCCTTGATGTTGAAGACGAAATGCCCGGGCGTGCGCTCGGCCCACAGCACGGAGTTCGCCGCGCTCGGCATCGCGTAGTAGCTCGAGTCCACTTCGACCAGGGGAAACTGTGTGGCATAGAAGCGCAGACGGGCTTCGGCGCTCGTACAGCCGGGCGGATAGAACCTCTTGCTTGCGATCAGCGTCGGATCCGTCCAGGAAGCAGTGCCGATCCGGATGGTCATCAATCTCTCCGTGCGAGGGCTTTGCGTTCATTGTAACGACAGGCCGGCACCAGCCTCGCGGCTCGACTTCTGTCCGGATGTTGCGCCGCGTCGTTCGGCAGACGCGCCGTGCTCACTGCCAACGATGAAGCTCACGCAGCGAAAGAACGACTGCTGGCGGCACACGCATTGCGCTGGTCGCGCCCTGCTACCGAAGGGCGTCGCCGCATGGCCGATCGCAGCAGGCCGCCGTGTCCGCGCTGACTACAACGAACTGACGAGGCGCAACCCGACACCATCCATGCGAAGCGCAAGCGCACGCAGCGCGTGCTTTCACACGGCCACGGCAATTTACCATCGAGGACGCCACTCGCCGTTGACCAGCCTGACGAGCAACCGTCCCTCACCGTGTCCTGCCAGGTCCGAGCCCATCTCGGGGTACGCGGTCTGCAGTTCTGCAACGTGGGCCCATTGCGGCACGTCGGTCATTTCGTAGGAGTACATCACGACAGTCTCGGTCGGGGCGCCGGTGATCGAGACCGGTTCGTCCCACTTGACGACCTTCGCCAGCTTCACATGGCCGTAGCAGAAACGCCCCGATTCTTCGCCAGGCGCAGGCGGAGGCTGGCTGTTGTAATGCACCAGCTGCTTGCGCCCTTCGTCCGTCAACGAGAATACCGCCCTCTTCTGGTTGTTGGTCGAGTAATTGGCGATGTCGCGTCGGCTGATGAGGCCAGCCTTCGCCAGCGCGACGGCCTTGTCATAGAAGCCCATCACGTTGCCGGCGTCGCTCGGGTCCGCTGTCGTCGGCCATGAGACGGGAGGCAGACATTTCATTGGATGCAAGGCCATTCGTTGATTGACGGCCGCCGTGAAGTTTTCTTCATTGGGCGTCGCCTTGCTAGAGCACGCAGCGAGGCTGACAAGAGCGAGGGCAGCCGCCGCGCAGATTAACGAAGACTTGAGCATTTGTGTTGGTTTGGGAGTGGTCAGGCCAAGCAGCAGTGATTCGTGTGACGATATGCGCGAAAATCTACCACACTCCAAGAATCTGGCCGGACTTGACTCGCCCCGGAACGCCGTAGACTGGCTCAATCAAATGCTGGATGCGAATGATGGGCACGAAGTTTCTAATTGGTCGGTGGGTGTCCCCTTGGGCGAGCGACCCATTTTTGAAAATCCGCATAGCCATTCGAATTGAAACGCGAGACGTCGTGATGCTTCACCACTTCGTCGATCGCGCATGGCGCCGGTTCAGGCCAGACGAGGACGCATACGTGCGCGAACTGATCAACGAAGAGATCGATGACGTCATTGAGTGTCCGGTGGATTACGGGTTGAAGGCGACGGATGCCATACCCGCCGCATGGTCCGATGGTGAATCGAATGCCCTACACGAGCTCAGTGAGGACGATGAAGAAGTGAATGCCCACGATTCCGAGCATGCGTGCGCCTGCTGTGTGTTAGCGCCAATGTAAAACTGACCCACCGGGGGTGCGGACGAAAACCTGACCCACCTGGGAGAGGATGGCGGCTTTTTGCCGCCGATGCTGACTCAGGAGCAAGCAGTGGAAATCAAGGTATTGGCAAGACGGGGAACGGCGGTACGCGAGATTGCGCGGCAAACGGGC
>NZ_JBFPKG010000117.1:0-5651 GCF_040948665.1 Paraburkholderia sp. BR14320 | reverse complement strand
AATCAGCACTTGCGAGAGGAGGTAAAAACAAGGATTCTTGATACCCGTTCGAGCCCCGAATCAGGCGCCTGTCGCTGGCGCCATTACGCCGAAAACACCCGGCTCCTTTACGGCGAAAGGCAACACCGGCGCATTGACTCAGGTTATTTGTTACCGAGCCGAGGCCGTTGCCTCATGTAATTTGCTACCCGTCAGAATGCTGGCGGGAGCGACTTATGGCGAGGCGGCTCAGCATGGCAACACGACGGGAATTGGTCGAAGCGGTCGGCGAGCGGTACCGCCGTTCGGGGCGCGTTGAGAAGTGCGAGATACTGGACGAATTCGTTCAGGTGACCGGGTATCATCGCAAGCACGCTATTCGCGTGCTGTGCCGCGAGCCCGGGCCTTCAAGAACGAAGCCCGGCCCGCAGCGACGCTACGATGACGAGGTGCGTGCCGCGCTGATCACCCTGTGGGAGGCGGGCGATCGGATCTGCGGCAAACGGTTGAAGGCGCTCATCCCAACGCTGATCGACTCGATGACACGGCATGGCCACATGACGCTATCGAAGGACGTTCGCCAGCGGTTGAACCAGATCAGTGCCGCCACCATTGACCGGCTATTACGTGACGTGCGCGAACAGGCTTTTGCCGGTCAACGCCGACGCGCTGGCGGGATCGGAAATGCGATTCGCCGTGCGGTGCCAATCCGGACGTTCTCTGACTGGGATAATCCTCTGCCTGGTTACCTTGAGGTTGATTTCGTCGAGCATTGCGGTGGCACCAAGATCGACGGCGACTTCGTGCACAGCTTCGTCCTGACCGATATTGCGACTGGATGGACGGAATGCCTGGCCATGCCCTATCGAAGCGGTGCGTTCGTTCTCGAGCACGTCGAACAAGTTCGTCGAGCATTGCCATTTCCGCTTCGCGGTCTGGATTGCGATAACGATACGGCTTTCATGAACGAAGCTGTATTCGACTTCTGCAAAGCAACGGGTATCGAGCTGACGCGCTCGCGCGCGTACAAGAAAAACGACCAGGCGTGGGTGGAGCAAAAAAACGGATCAGTCGTGCGCCGTCTCGTCGGATACGGCCGGTTACGTGGACTCGAAGCTACGGAAAGTCTTGCCTCTCTGTACGCGGTCTCGCGTCTGTACATCAACTTCTTCCAGCCTTCATTCAAGCTGAAATCGACGACACGTCATGGCGCAAGGGTCACGAAGCGGTATGAATCGCCCTTGACGCCGCTTGAGCGCGCCTTGCGGTCGGCGTCGGTTCCGGAGATGACCAAACGCAGACTGCGCGCGCAGTTTCGCGCGCTCGACCCGCTGGACCTCTTGAGCCGAATGCGCGAAGCTCAGCAGCACGTCGCGCAATGTAGCGAATCCGGCACGGCGCTGGCGGACGCAAATGCACCTGGTCGTGTTCCTCTCGCGGAATTCCTGGCGAGTCTCGGGACAGCGTGGCAGGACGGCGAGGTAAGACCAACGCATCACCGAAAAGCGCACGTCCCCCACACTTGGCGCAGCCGGGAAGATCCGTTCGAGCACACGTGGCCGACAATACAGAAATGGCTTGAAAGCGAGCCCGGAATTACAGCAAGGAAACTGCATGAACGGCTCGTCGCACTGGCACCGGCGATGTATTCCAGCGCCCAGTTGCGTACGCTGCAACGCAGGGTGAAGGCATGGCGATCGAACCGTGCCAGAGAACTGGTCATCCAGATACTCGGCGACACGGACGCGATAAAGGCTGGCACCGCTACGCGGCACCAGCCTTCATCGCAAAACAATCGGAGAATGACAACTACCCGGGAGTAACATGATCCCGTGAGGCAACACGCCGGCCACGCTGCTTGACGCTCTCTACGCGCAAGCGGCCCAAGCCGAACTACTCGGTCACCAACGCGCACGAGTACAACGAGAGCCTGAAGCGGCGCGGACAGCTCTGCCTGTACTGCCCCGACGGCGACCTGAAGGCGCTGTTCATCAACGACACGCCCTACCAGCAGGGCGTGTCGGGCCAGTCCCAGACTTACAGCGATGCGTACCTCGAACTGATTTTCACGTTCTACCGCCTGTTCAACTGGGGCATGCGGCAGATCACCGGCCATATGCAGGAATTCTGGGCGCTGCGCGGACTGGACATCGCGGTGCCGAGCTTCGGGTTGCTCAGCGAGCGGTTTCGCGCGCTTGAGATTCAGGTCAAACAGCGCTGCCAGCGCGTCGCCGATTGCCTGTCCAGAGGCGAGGCGATCAGTTTGATCGTCGACAGCAGCGGGATGAAGTTTGGCCGGGCCAGCGAATGGCATCGCCAGAAGTACGGCTGCGACGCGAGCCAGACGCCGTGGCGCAAGATGCACCTGTCGATCGACCCGCAGATGAATGTCCACCACATCGCGATCACCGGGGACAACGTCTCCGACGAGGCGGGCCTGAATGCGGTGCTGGCAGTCGAGGCGAACGTCGACTGCGTGATTATCGCGAACCTCGTGAATCTGTGGAACAGCTTCGGCAAGGCCGTTTGCGTCAAAAAGCTCTAGTTGCGTCCGCAACCAACTGCGGGCCTACCCTGCTGAACAAAGCCCCTCATCGGTAAGGCTATTTAGCAAGGATACCTACCGTTTCCGGCGCGCGTACAGTCTACGTTCTGTCAACTTGATAAAGCCGTAAGATTAGTTGCGGTTGCCGCCGAAAATGCCGAGCAGCGCAAGCAGGTTGACGAACACGTTATACAGATCAAGGTAGATCGCTAGCGTCGCAGTGATGTAGTTCGTCTCACCGCCGTTCACGACGCGCTGCACGTCGAACATGATGTAGGCGGAAAAGATCACGATTGCCATGACCGAAACCGTCAGCATCAGTGCCGGCAGTTGCAGGAACACGTTCGCGACCGAAGCCAGCAGGATCACGATCACGCCCATGAAGAGCCATTTGCCGAGGCCCGAGAAGTCGCGTTTGCTGACCGTGGCGATGGTCGCCATGGCCGCGAAGATCACACCAGTGCCACCAAACGCGAGCATGATCAGCGACGGGCCGTTCGAGAAGCCGAGCACGAACGCGAGAATGCGCGACAGCATCAGCCCCATGAAGAACGTGAAGCCGAGCAGTACGAAGACGCCGACGGCGCTGTCCTTGGTGCGCTGAATCGCGAACATGAAGCCGAACGCGATCGCGAAGAACGCCAGCATGCTCATGGCGGGACTGGTGGCGGCAAACAGCGAGAAGCCGGTGGCAAGACCGACCCAGGCGCCGAGCACCGTTGGGATCATCGACAACGCGAGCAGCCAGTAGGTATTCCGAAGTACGCGGTTGCCAGCTGTGAGCGCGCTCACAGCACTATCTCGACCAAAGCTATAATTCCGGTCGTTCACTGCTTCACCTTCGAATGGTTGCGGGTTTCGGGGGGATTCAACGATCGTCCGTTGACGGTGCCAATGATGCATGAAGGGCCCTGCATGGGAAGATGTGCACGGCGAAGTGAGGGTCCGAAGGGCGAAGTGCTCGAGATGGCATCGGCGCGCGTGGCGACGGCGCAATGCGCCGGGGAGGTGAGAACAGGCTGCCCTATTGAGAGTTACGTAAATCATCACATCACCAAAGCTCGGCTTGCTTCCAGCAGGCAACGATAATCGATTTGCGCTTCTGGCCGCTATTGAGCTTGCTTCGAACGGTGTGCTTCAGCTCGGCCAGGTTATCAGCCAGTGCGTGCCGCTTGAGCCAGGCCCAAAGGTATTCGACTGGATTCAGGTCCGGGGCGTAGCCGGGCAGCAGGGATCTGATGTGATGGACGACTCCCGCTACCCAGCGAGCGGTTTATGCCAAAGTGGAGAAGTCGTGACGTCCACGGCAAAGGAGCGTTCATCATGAATATAGCGACTGTTGGACTGGATCTGGCCAAGAGCGTGATGCAGGTTCACGCAGTGAATTCGCAAGGCGAAATCGTTGTACGCAAACAGCTAAGACGCGCGAATGTACTTCGGTATTTTGCTACGCTCGAACCGTGTGTAATCGGCATGGAAGCGTGCGCCTCGTCGCACTACTGGGGCCGTGAACTCACCAAGCTCGGACACACCGTTCGACTGATCGCCCCGCAGTTCGTCCGGCCTTACGTAAAGAGCAACAAGACCGACGCGGCCGACGCGGAAGCAATCTGCGAGGCGATAACGCGACCGAACATGCGCTTTGTACCGCTCAAGACGCAGGCGCAACAGACAGTGCTGTCACTGCATCGCGCACGCACCGGCCGGGTCAAATCACGCATAGCACTTGCCAACCAAATCCGCGGGCTTCTTGGCGAAAATTCGGCATCGTGCTGCCACAGGGTATCCAACTGCTTGGCCAACGGGCCATGGCCGCTCTTTCCACTCGTGACGATGGGCATTCTGAGCCGTTCCGGGCGTTAATCCAGATGCTCGTCGAGCACTTGCGCGAACTTGGCAGCAAGGTGGCTGAGCTCGAAGGTCGTATCCGCGCGATCCGTCGCACGGATGCGCCCGGTCGGCTTCTCGAAACAATACCCGGGATCGGGCCACTTACCGCGTCGGCCCTCGCAGCCTCGATCGGCAACGCCGGATCTTTTCGCAGCGGCCGCGAACTTGCTGCATGGCTGGGTTTGGTGCCGCGTCAGCATTCTTCGGGCGGCACGCCGCGTCTGCTGGGCATCAGCAAGCGCGGCGATACGGCATTACGAACACTTCTGATTCACGGCGCCGGCGCGGTTATTCGTATGGCAGCCAGCAAACCCGAAATGGCTGATTCCTGGGTGATGAAACTGTGTCGACGCCGGCACAAAAATATCGCTGCTGTGGCGCTCGCGGCAAAGAATGCACGGACGGCGTGGGCCATGCTGATACGAAATCAGCCCTTTCAGGCGAACCATGTGCCTACGCCATCCAGCTTGACGGATTGACAAGTCCCGCTATTAGCAGTGAAACAGCGTTCACTTCCAGAGGTTGCTTGAGCAGACTTCAATTCGATGGCGGAACGGTCGGACCGTGGTGGGCCAAACCCGCTTTGCACCAAGGGCAACCAAGCCCGAGGCTCTGATGGGGTACCCATTCGCGGATATTCATCGTGGGCCCGCAGCGAGTGCTGCCAACTGAGCCCGGATACATGGCTGCAACCTCGACCTGATGCCAGAAAACTGAGACTGCTTGACAACAGGGAGTCGTCCATACATGGTGCAAATCGAGCGGGGGCGAATCGGTTAAGGTGTCGGGCTGAACGAATTGGGAACCGACGATGAGCAAGCTGAAAAGCCTGGACGAACTGTTCGCAGGCCGTCACTTTGACCGCGATGTGATCATTCTGTGCGTTCGCTGGTACCTGCGCTACAAGCTTAGCCTGCGCGATCTTGTCGAAATGGCAGAACGGGGTCTGTCGCTGGCGCACACGACGATCCTGCGCTGGGTGCGGCGCTTTGCGCCGGAGTTCGTCAAACGGTGGAACCGCTTTAGCAGGCCCACCGGTCAGTCGTGGCGTGTCGATGAGACCTACCTGAAGATTCGTGGTAAGTGGGTTTACCTTTATCGAGCGGTTGATGGCGTCCGGCCAAGATCCGGTCAAATTGCTATCATAAGCTTTATGGTTATGAAGTCAGAAAAACCTATTCGACTAAGGAATAAGGTGCTTACGCCGTGGACGCCCGCTTGCCGTAGGCGTCGTTGG
>NZ_JBFPKG010000116.1:0-5743 GCF_040948665.1 Paraburkholderia sp. BR14320 | reverse complement strand
CAGCGCGAGGGCGTGATTATCGCGAACCTCGTGAATCTGTGGAACAGTTTCGGCAAGGCTGTTTGCGTCAAAAATGCCTAGTTGCGTCTGCAACCAACTGCGGCTCTGCCCTGCTGAACAAAGCCCTTTGCAATTGGGTCGAGGATCACTGGGATCACCGCATGTTGCTATGGATCGAAGATCCGTTCTATGCTGGCTTGCGCGACCTCGATCCGTCGGTGGTCGGCATGCCCTTCAATCCCACCGCTGAAAACTTGGCGCAGTGGCTGGTGACCAAGCTCGGCCCTGAGATCCTGCAGGAAACCGGCGTCCGGTTGGTCGAAGTACGAGTCGAGGAGACGCGCAAATGCAGTGTGACGTACCGGCTCTAACTGTGCCGCCCGTTGACATCTATCCCGTCAACGAGATTTTGGGTTGTGTCGCGTTAAGGACGATGCGACGATCAGGCGCCTAAGGTGAAGAGGATTGCTTACATCACGAGAGAATAGAATTGTTCGGCTGCAGTCGAGGCGACGCCATCGTCATACATCTGCCCCTTGCGGATCATGTGTGCGATCTCAATGCCAGACAGGATGATGCGCGCACAGCGGAAATCCTTGAACCCCATCATCGGTTTGATGATGCGTTTGATGGCACGGTGATCCTGCTCGACGACGTTGTTTAGGTATTTTTTGCCGGACCTTGATCGGCGTTAAACGCTCGGCATTGAGCGCTTCAAGCGCAGCCAGATTGGCACCGCTCCTGTCCACGGTGATTGTCTCGGGCTCGCCGTTCTGTTCAATCGCCTTCTCGAAGTAGCGGCGCGCCGCGGCCTTGTCCCGATGGGCGCGCAGCAGGAAATCCACCGTGTTGCCCGCCTTGTCCACGGCACGGTACAAGTATTTCCAATGGCCTTTGACCTGGACATAGGTCTCATCGACGCGCCAGCTCTTGCCGACAGGCCCTTTGCGTTTGCGCAATGCTTTTTCAAACACCGGCAGCAGCTTTTGTCGATGGTCACGGTCTCTGGCGTACCATTATGGGCGATCGCCTTTTCAAAGAACCGCCGGGCAGCGACCTTGTCCGCCTGGCCCTGAGCAGGAAGTCGACCGTGTCGCCCGCCTTGTCCACTGCCCGGTAAAGATATTTCCACTCGCCTTTGATCTTGATATAGCTCTCGTCCATTCGCCAGCTTTTCCCAACCGGACGCTTGTGCTTGCGGAAGCGCCTTTCGAAGAGCGGCAGCAGCTTGATGACCCAGCGGTACACCGTCGAATGATCCACCGCGATACCACGCTCGTCCATCATTTCCGCAAGATTGCGCAAACTCAGCGAATAGGCCACGTACCATCGCACGCACAGCAAAATCACTTCAAGCGGGTAGTGAAGGCGCTTCAGGACCTTGGCCAGGCCCGGCGCGAGTGTGGTTCGCGGTGTCTTCGTCTTCTTCATCGCACAGCTCAAAAATTCGCTACCCAATTTTAACGTGGGCCTTACTGCAACAGAACCCTTTCGTCCGCGACTTGATGTTGCGGTGGTCCTGCTCGACCAGTTTATTGGGATATGTCGAGGATCGGACCTTCGGGTCCTCAGGCAGCAAGCCATCGGCCTTCATCTCGCGCACGGCGCGGTGCGAGGCCGCCTAGCCGTCAAGCGTGGTGGTCTTCGGTGTCTGGCCTTGATGTTTGATAGCCTTCCTGAAAAAGGCTTTCGCCGCCTCCCGTCCCGCTTTGCACGGAGCATGAAGTCAACCGTCTGGCTCACCCGATCCTCTGCCCGATAAAGATAGACCTACTTGCCGCGCAGCCTGAGATAGGCTATTTGCACCAGCGCCGCTGGCTGGGCCGGTGTTCGTTTTCCCGGCGCCTCGCAGCACCTCGCCTTTGACGAACACCGGCGCACGATCGAAGACCGGCCTGCGCAATGCGCCCGTCTCGAAACAGCCTCCCGCGTAGCGATAATCTCCTGACGCTTCTTAGAACCCGTTTCCCGATTTCTTTATTGCGACACAACCGCTCTGAGCCCTCTATCATTCTGATTTTCAGCGCCGCTTGTCCAGAGCCCGACATTGCCAACATCCGTGGGCGCAATTGTAAGAAGTGTGTCACACCACCCGCTGTCAACCCGGCTCCATTGGCGGAATCTTATTTGCATGCGCCCGCAACGTTCCGACCTGCGTCTACCTCTTGAACTTGTTCACCGGATTTCTCAGTGCTGTCCGCTCCCGCTGTTCAATTGGCCGGTGACACTTCTACTCTGGCACATGGATGCTGTTATAGGTGGGCGCATCCATCATGCATTGCTTACCGCTCAGAATCACAAGGCTCGAGTCATCACAGCCGATTGAGTTGGAGGGCGGGTGGGCCCGAAGCGCCTTGATGATCGATACACCTATCTTGGCATTGGCACAACCATTGCATATGCTCCTCGAAGACCACCAGAAATGGAATCAGGGGATGATTAAACAGCAAACCATACCTAATGAATCGCAGGCAAAGCCTCTGGGAACGATAGTCGATGGCTGCGTCGTCACCGCACCGGCGGCCGATGTTTTTTCATCCCCGGCCAACACGGCTGAGCCGTCTGCGCCTGCATCAGGCGCAGCCACGACGTCGTCCTCCGGCTACGATCGGCCTCCCAAGCCGATCCTCGACGTGATGCTCGCGCCATCGCTCCGCGTGCCATTCCTTAGCCCGACTGGCACCCGGATGCTGCTCGTATCGTGGCAGAAATGTTTTTCCATCGCACGGATGGCAAGGCCATTCCTGCGCCTCGCCGGCGTGCGTGTGGACCCCGGCAACCACGGCCGTCGCGGCATGGCCGGCGGCGGCATCAGGGAGCTCGTACTCGCGCAGGTGCCCAGCGGTGCAACGCGCCCCGTGGTGCTGCCGGAAAACGGTTGCGCGGGATACCCGCGATGGAGCGCCGATAGCAGGTATTTCGCCTTCGAAAACGTGACGGCGAATTCGGTCGATCTGTGGATCGGTGATGGCGACACTGGTGAGGTGCGTCAGGTGTCGGGCGTGCGACTGAATCCGATGTTGGGGAGTGAGCTCCGTTGGATGCCGGATCAGCGCACGCTGCTGGTAAAGCTCGTTCCCGCGCACCTTGGCCCGCCGCCTGCCACACCGAGCGCGCCGGCAGGGCCGATCATCCAGGAATCGGACGGCCGGTCGGGCGAAAGCAGCACCTACGAGGCACGCGATACGCTCAAGGACGCACACGATGTTGCGCTCTTCGACTACTACGCCACATCCCAACTCGCAGTCGTCCGTATTCGCGATATGAGCGTCGCGCTGGTTGGCTCGCCCGGTCGCTACTATGGGGTCCATCCAGCACCGGATGGACAGCATCTGCTGGTGTCGACGATACAGAAGCCGTACTCGTACCTTACGACTGTTGCGCGCTTCCCACGCGACATTGCCGTGTGGGACATTTCGGACCAAGCCCATGTCGTTGCGCATAAAATCGCATCGCGTCCTCTGATGGAGCGCGTACCGATTCACGGTGTGCCAACCGGACCGCGCCAATTTTCGTGGCGCACCACCGAACCGGCGACCCTTGTTTGGGCAGAAGCTCTAGACGGAGGCGACTGGAACGTCAATGCTCCGCAGCGCGACCGGCTCATGACGTCGACGGCGCCGTTTGACCAGCCGCCGCGAGAAGTGATGCGACTCGCGCAGCGATACTGCGGGATCGACTGGACGGCGCAGTCGGATCTGGCATTGCTGGCCGAATACAACGGCAATCGTCAATGGTGGAGCGCCTACCTCATCAACTTCGACGCGCGCATTCCCGCGCCGCGCCTGCTGTGGGATATGTCGTCTCACGAACAGTATGCAGATCCCGGAAACCCGGTAATGCGCACGCTGCCGAATGGCTTTTCGGTCATCCGTAAGGAGGGCGATTCAATCTTTCTCGCGGGTGCCGGCGCGTCGCCGCATGGCGACCGGCCGTTTCTCGACCGGCTCGACCTTGCGACGTTCAAGACGCAGCGACTGTTTCGCAGCGATAGGTCGAGTCTGGAGTCCTTCTTCGCGTTCACCGAAGATGACAGCCGCTCGTTCCTCACTTCGCATCAGTCGCCGACTGATCCGCCCAACGTCTACGTGCGCAGACTCCGTGCGGCAATCGACGCGCCGCCAGGCGAGGCAACGTTCACGTCGTCAAGTGCGGCGGTTACGCACACCACGGACCCGACGCCCGCCGTCCGGCAGATCAGGAAGCGCCTGGTGAGATACCAGCGGGCGGACGGGGTGGAGCTGTCTTTTACGCTCTATACGCCGCCTGGCTACCAGGAAGGCACGCGCATACCAGCGATCCTGTATGCGTATCCTCGTGACTATGCCGACGAATCGAAGGCCGGCCAGACCAGCGGCTCGCAGGAGACCTTCACGCAGCTCAGCAGGCACCGCC
Source organism: Paraburkholderia sp. BR14320 (assembly GCF_040948665.1). Taxonomy (NCBI): domain Bacteria; kingdom Pseudomonadati; phylum Pseudomonadota; class Betaproteobacteria; order Burkholderiales; family Burkholderiaceae; genus Paraburkholderia; species Paraburkholderia sp. BR14320. The sequence continues at coordinate 1,348 of NZ_JBFPKG010000116.1, read as the reverse complement.
TGCTGCTGCTGGCCGGCTACGCAATTATCGACAACGCATCATTCCCGATCATTGGCGACCCGAAGCGGGCGTACGACACCTACATTGAGCAGATCGTCGCCGACGCACAGGCCGCGGTGGACGAGGCGGTTCGACTCGGCGTCGCAGACCCGAACCGCATTGGCGTAACCGGCCACAGCCACGGCGCACTGATGACCGCGAACCTGCTCGCGCATTCAAACCTGTTTCGTGCGGGCGTCGCGACGAGCGGTGCGTACAACAAGACGCTCACTCCACGTGGGTTTCAGAATGAACGGCGCACCGTCTGGCAAGCGCAAGACGTCTACCTCAAGACGTCGCCGTTCTTCTATGCAGACAGATTAAAGGCTCCACTGCTGATCGTGCACGGCGCCGACGACCCGAACCCTGGAACGACGCCGCAGCAGGCCAGCCTCCTTTACGAGGCGATCCGCGGTAACGGCGGTATTACCCGACTCGTGATGCTGCCGCATGAGACACACGGGTACGCCGCGTGCGAATCGAATGAACAACTGGTTTATGAGATGCTGCGGTGGTTCGACCGCTACCTGAAGAGCGCACCGCCGGGCAACGCAACGCATTGTCGCGTTGCTGCCTGAGTCCGGTAGGGCCCTGTCAACTTGGCTGACTTCGTCGATGACGATCCACAACGCACAGGGGCTCAGAAGCCAGTCGACGGAGCTTGGATGACGTTGGTAAATTCGCGCCACGCGAAAAACCGGGCCCCGAGGTGTTTGCGATAGAGAGAAGCGCAGCAAAAGTCGTTCCAGTGCAAAGTGCTGCCGGATCGGACTGAAGCTCGACAGGAAGGCCCGGGGCACGAAAGCCTCGCATGCGCCGCTCCCTTGTGGGCTGATGGCTATTTTCAGCCCGGTGTTGACACGGGCCGCCGCCTTGACGAACACATGCTTCACGTTCTGCCGTTCCCGGATGTTTGCTTTCGCCGCCGGATAGCTGTGCAATTGATCGGTGACGATCTTGCGGGACACCGGCGTCGAATGCAGCACCCGGTTGAAGCACAAGCGTCCGGTTGGGAAAAGCTGGCGAATGGACGAGAGCTATATCAAGATCAAAGGCGAGTGGAAATATCTTTACCGGGCAGTGGACAAGGCTGGCGACACGGTCGAATTCCTGCTCAGGGCCAGGCGGGACAAGGACGCTGCCCGGCGGTTCTTTGAAAAGGCGATCGCCCATAATGGTACGCCAACTGGTTGCTAGTTTTTCAATGCCATCGAATTTGCGTGCGAGCCGCTGAGGACTGGATTTCCGATCAGGTCCCGAGATCAGCTATAACGTCCAGATTTCTGGACGCAGCGCATGACCGGAAACC
>NZ_JBFPKG010000115.1:0-5814 GCF_040948665.1 Paraburkholderia sp. BR14320 | reverse complement strand
TCTGGTCGTAGGCCTTCGCCTCGCCGCCAAACTTCTGCGTCAGAACCGTCGTGATCGCTGCCGTCAGCGTGGTCTTGCCGTGGTCAACGTGACCGATCGTGCCCACGTTCACGTGCGGCTTGGTCCGTTCGAATTTACCTTTAGCCATGTTTCTCTTCTTTCAGTAAGTTAATCGTTGAATGACTTTGCCGCGCGATTACTTCGACTTCGCGTTGATGATCGCTTCCGACACGTTACGCGGAGCTTCAGCGTAGTGCTTGAACTCCATCGTGTACGTTGCACGACCCTGCGTCAGCGAACGCAGCGACGTCGAGTAGCCGAACATTTCCGACAGCGGCACTTCGGCGCGAACGATCTTGCCGCCACCAACCATGTCTTCCATGCCCTGAACGATACCGCGACGGCCCGACAGGTCGCCCATCACGTTGCCCATGTAATCTTCCGGCGTTTCGACTTCTACAGCCATCATCGGTTCGAGGATGACCGGGCTTGCCTTACGCATTGCTTCCTTGAACGCCATCGAACCGGCCATGCGGAACGCATTTTCGTTCGAATCAACGTCGTGATACGAACCGAACGTCAGGTGAACCTTAACGTCAACGACCGGGAAGCCTGCCAGCACGCCAGCCTTCAGCGTTTCCTGGATACCCTTGTCGACTGCTGGAATGTATTCGCGCGGAATCACGCCGCCCTTGATCTCGTCGAGGAATTCGTAACCCTTGCCTTGTTCGTTCGGCTCGAGCGTGATGACTGCGTGACCGTACTGACCGCGGCCGCCCGACTGCTTGACGAACTTGCCGTCAACGTCAGCCGCCGTGCTGCGGATCGTTTCGCGGTAAGCCACCTGCGGCTTGCCGACGGTCGCTTCCACGCCGAATTCACGCTTCATCCGGTCGACCAGAATTTCGAGGTGCAGTTCGCCCATACCCGAAATGATCGTTTGACCCGATTCTTCGTCCGTCTGAACGCGGAACGACGGATCTTCCTGAGCCAGGCGGTTCAGTGCCAGACCCATCTTTTCCTGGTCAGCCTTGGTCTTCGGCTCGACAGCCTGCGAAATCACCGGCTCCGGGAAAATCATGCGTTCGAGCACGATCGGGTTCTGCGGATCGCACAGCGTGTCGCCCGTGGTCGCCTCTTTCAGGCCGACCGCAGCAGCGATGTCGCCAGCGCGCACTTCCTTGATTTCTTCGCGCTGGTTCGCGTGCATCTGCAGAATACGACCCAGACGTTCCTTCTTGTCTTTGGTCGCGTTCAGCACCGTGTCGCCCGAATTGACGACGCCCGAGTACACACGGAAGAAGATCAGCTGGCCGACGAACGGGTCGGTCATGATCTTAAATGCCAGTGCCGAGAACTTTTCGTCGTCGGCCGCGCGGCGCTCAGCCTTTTCACCGTTTTCCAGTTCGCCGGTAACCGGCGGAATGTCGATCGGCGACGGCAGGAAGTCGAGCACGGCGTCCAGCATGCGCTGCACACCCTTGTTCTTGAACGCGGTGCCGCACAGCATCGGCTGGATTTCACAAGCGATCGTACGGTCGCGCAGACCCTTGATGATTTCCTCTTCGGTCAGCTCACCTGACTCGAGGTACTTGTTCATCATGTCTTCGTTCGCCTCAGCCGCAGCCTCGACCATCTTTTCACGCCATTCGTTGCACGTGTCGACGAGTTCTGCCGGGATGTCTTCGTACGAGAACTTGGTGCCTTGGGACGCGTCGTCCCAAATGATCGCCTTCATCTTCAACAGATCGACGACGCCCGTGAAGTTCTCTTCCGCGCCAATAGGCACGACGACCGGAACGGGGTTCGCCTTAAGACGCAGCTTGAGCTGGTCGTAGACCTTGAAGAAGTTCGCGCCGGTACGGTCCATCTTGTTGATGAACGCGAGACGGGGGACCTTGTACTTGTTAGCCTGACGCCACACGGTTTCCGACTGGGGCTGCACGCCGCCCACAGCGCAGTACACCATGCACGCGCCATCGAGCACACGCATCGAGCGCTCGACTTCGATCGTGAAGTCGACGTGGCCCGGGGTGTCGATGATGTTGATACGGTGTTCGGCGCGGTCGCCCGCCATGCCCTTCCAGAATGCCGTGGTAGCAGCGGAAGTAATCGTGATGCCGCGTTCCTGTTCCTGCTCCATCCAGTCCATGGTGGCAGCGCCGTCGTGAACTTCACCAATCTTGTGGTTCACGCCCGTGTAGAACAGAATGCGCTCGGTCGTCGTCGTTTTGCCGGCGTCGATGTGAGCGCTAATACCGATGTTACGGTAGCGCTCGATAGGAGTCTTGCGAGCCACTTTGATCCTCTATTGGGATGACGCGATGCGTGAGATGCCCATCGCGCTGTAACACAAACGGGCGAGGCGCCTTTGAAGCGCACCCGCCCGGAATTTCTTTCCGCTTTTCCGCTAAACCCGGGGTCGGGAAAGCTTAGAAACGGAAGTGCGAGAACGCCTTGTTGGCTTCTGCCATCCGGTGAACTTCGTCGCGCTTCTTCATCGCGCCGCCACGGCCTTCGGCCGCTTCGGAGAGTTCACCTGCCAGACGCAGGGCCATCGACTTCTCGCTGCGCTTCTTCGCGGCTTCACGCAGCCAACGCATCGCCAATGCCATACGACGCGACGGGCGCACTTCGACCGGAACCTGATAGTTCGCACCACCAACGCGGCGGCTCTTCACTTCGACCACCGGCTTGACGTTGTTGAGCGCCACCGTGAACACTTCCAGCGGGTCCTTGCCACCCTTGGTCTGGATCTGTTCGAAAGCGCCGTACACGATACGCTCGGCAACCGACTTCTTGCCGGAGAGCATCAGCACGTTCATGAATTTTGCTACATCAACGTTGCCGAACTTCGGATCCGGCAACACTTCCCGCTTGGGGACTTCGCGACGACGCGGCATGTTTCTTCCTTTACTTTTTCAGTTGGAGCTGCTTGCAGCCCCGCGGCCACCAACTAACCCGATTCATCCGTAAGACTAACCAGCCTGGTCGGGTGACCACTTACTCGACAGCACCGGCGATTCCGGCACCATCGCTATTACCGCCTTTGCAGGCGACCTGAAACTACGATTGACCGACTAATTACTTGCCAGCCTTAGCACGCTTCGCACCATACTTCGAGCGAGCCTGCTTACGGTCCTTGACGCCCTGGGTATCCAGCGAGCCACGAACCATGTGGTAACGCACACCCGGCAAGTCCTTCACACGGCCGCCGCGAATCAGCACGACCGAGTGTTCCTGCAAGTTGTGGCCTTCACCACCGATGTACGAAATGACTTCGAAGCCATTCGTCAGACGAACCTTGGCGACCTTACGGAGTGCCGAGTTCGGCTTCTTCGGCGTCGTGGTGTACACACGGGTGCACACGCCGCGACGCTGGGGGCAGTCCTGCAAAGCCGGGCTCTTGCTCTTCGTCGTTTCCGACGTGCGGCCTTTGCGAACCAGTTGATTGATGGTTGGCATTGTTTATTCCTGAAATTGAACAAAATCGACGCATCTGTTTCCGGGCAAAGCGGAAACGCCTGCGCATCGAACTTCCGGTTGGCCTACCTACGCACGAACTGAAGCCGCGCGCACGCATCCCAAGAACCGGAACCTAGCATAATATTCCGAAAATACTAAGGGAGTCAACAGGTTGCGATGTTTCGCATCGCTGTCAATCCGGCGAAATAGCCAGATGGGGTCAGTCGGCCGCTACGACGTTCAGCAGTTCGTAACCGAAACGGTCGAGTTTACGGGCGCCCATGCCTGGAATCCCACGCAGATCTTCGATCGAATCGGGGCCGAGACGGGCAATTTCCGCAAGCGTCGCGTCATGGAAAATCACATAAGCCGGCACGCCGTCGCTCTTCGCGGTTTCGGTGCGCCACATGCGTAGACGCTCCCAGCGGGCCCGCTCGCGAGGGCCCATCCCAATGGTCGGATCGGCGCGTTCGCTCGTGCGCCCCGACGATTGACGCGTGCGTGTGGGCTTGACGTAGCGCCGCATCGTCACCTTCTGCTCGCCCTTGAGCACCGGCTTGCTCGCCTCCGTGAGCACGAGCGAACCGAAGCCCTCGTGGTCGACCGTCAGGTAGCCGAATGCGACAAGCTGACGGAAGATCGCGCGCCATTCCGGCTCACCGAGCGCCGCGCCAATCCCAAACGTGGTCAGCTTCTCGTGCCCGCGCTGCAGGATTTTCTCGCTGCGGTTGCCGCGCAAAATGTCGATCAAGTGTCCGGCGCCGAAATGAAAGCCGCTCGCACGCTGCGCGCGAAACACGCACGACAGCGCCATCTGCGCCTCGCGCGTCGCATCCCAGGTCGGAGGCGGCTCGAGGCAGTTGTCGCAGTTTCCGCACGGTTGGCTCGTTTCGCCGAAGTACGCGAGCAGGCGCACCCGCCGGCAGGTCGCCGTTTCGCACAAACCGAGCAACGCATCGAGCTTGCCGGTCTGGACGCGCTTGTGGGCGTCATCGGCTTCGGATTCGTCGATCATCTTGCGCTGCTGCACGACGTCGCCGAGCCCGTAGGCCATCCACGCATTCGACGGTAGGCCGTCGCGGCCCGCCCGGCCGGTCTCCTGGTAGTACCCTTCCACGCTCTTTGGCAAATCCAGATGCGCGACGAACCGCACATCGGGTTTGTCGATGCCCATGCCGAACGCAATCGTCGCGCACATCACGATGCCTTCCTCGCGCTGGAACATTTCCTGATGCTTCTGGCGCACTTCGAATTCCATGCCGGCGTGGTATGGCAGCGCGCGCATGCCCTTTTCCTTCAACCACTCCGCGGTCTCCTCGACCTTGCGGCGCGACAGGCAATAGACGACGCCCGCGTCGGTCGTGCCGTCGGCCCTCGTGTGCTCGGCGCGGATGAAGTCGAGCAGCTGCGTGCGCGCGTTGTCTTTTTCAGCGATGCGATAGCGGATGTTCGGCCGATCGAAACTCGACACGAACACGCGCGCGTCCTCGAGCGCGAGACGGTGAATGATTTCGTCGCGCGTGATCGCGTCGGCGGTCGCGGTCAGCGCGATGCGCGGCACATTAGGAAAGCGCTCGTGCAGTACCGACAGCTGGATATATTCGGGCCGGAAATCGTGTCCCCATTGCGACACACAGTGCGCTTCGTCGATCGCGAAAAGGCCGATGCGCGTGCGCTCGAGCAGTTCCTGGAAGCGCGACGTCATCAGTCGCTCCGGAGCGACGTAGAGCAGATCGATGTCGCCGTCGCGAAGCGCCCGTTCGGTGGCCATCGCCTCCGAGCTCGACAGCGTCGAATTCAGATACGCGGCCCGCACGCCGGCTTCGGTCAACGCGGCCACCTGATCCTGCATCAGCGCGATCAGCGGCGACACCACGATGCCGGTGCCAAAGCCGCGTTCGCGCCGCACTAGCGACGGAATCTGATAGCACAGCGATTTGCCGCCGCCCGTCGGCATCAGCACGAGGCAATCGCCGCCATCGGCGACGTGCTCGACAATTTCGCCCTGCTGCCCTCTGAACGCGGGATAACCAAAGACTTCGTTGAGGATTTCGAGCGGACGGGACATGTATTTGACAGAGACGGCGAAGGGAACGGCACGCAGGCGGTGAGACGAATTTTACCAACGCATTTGCGCCGCGCCCGCGCTTTGCGACAACCTTGGCCATCCGGCCTAGGGGTGCTCCCGCGCATGGCGCCGATGCACGCGCAAAAAATGAGCAAAAAAAAGGTTCTTCGTAGAAAAGCGTGGAGCGATTTTTGCCAATTGCGTAATCTGATGCCTGAATTGAGGGGACATCAGGGGGAGAATTGCTCGATCGCAAGGCACTGCAGGCGCTGGGGTGCTGG